>CAIRYL010000091.1 GCA_903882825.1 uncultured Candidatus Peregrinibacteria bacterium
AAAGTATTTGTCTAAATATGAAAATATTGTATAATGTTATATCAAAAATATATATTTTCTTTTTCTTTCACAAAAATGGATATTATTCGTACTATCATTAAACAAGCCCAAAAAAATGAAGTTGATGATCAAGAGACCATCCCTGTTCAAAAAAAATTCTTTTTTCGCCTTCTTTCCGCGCGAGATGAAGAAAATAGAGTTTTTCGAACTAAAATGTTAATTGCATTTTCTATGAGCATTATGGTGTTGGGGATTGTAACAATTCTTTATTTTCAAGAAAAAATTGAATCTCTTCATGAAGAATATAGTGCTTCTTCGGCTACAGTTCCCGAACAAATACTTCAATCGGATGAAATACACCAAGAAAATACATAATAAAAGTTACTGCCACTTGTATTTTTAAGACAAATATGGGACAATAGAATGAAAATTTTTCATGTTCCTATGCCAGATACTGAAGAAAAAAATGTGTTTTTAAAAAGCCTAGAGGAAGAGGATATTACTCCCCTCACCAGCGACCAGAGCATTCCAGAAAAAATACACGAACAAAATCAATCGTCCAAAGGTATGTCAGGGACGGCTATTTTTGCTTCATTATTTATTTTTTTCCTGTTTCTTATTGTTCTTCTTATTTTTGTATTAAGTGTTTCAGGAGAAAATAGCCCCGTTTTACAAAGTTTTGGAGTTGAGGGACAAGATGTAAAAAACTTTCTTACAAATGTCGTCAATAAGACATTTATGTCCCTTTCCGTACTCTTGATTTTACTCTTTAGCATTGGGATTTTTAGAGGATTTTCACTCCCCAGCGATGGGACTCCCGCCAGACGTAATTCTTTTGTTTTTGGAATGGTATGCGGAGGTCTTATTTTTCTTGTTATTTTGGCATGGATTGGAAGTTTTGCATCTATTGACCGATTTGCCGTTGCCAGCGGAAAAATTAGTTCAGAAATTGAAGTCACGAATATTGATCCCAATGCAGAAATTATCGCGCCACTTGATATTCATTTTTCAGCACAAAAAATTGTAAAAGCACTCGAATCACAAAAAAAATACCCAAAAGAATTCCAATGGAGTAAAGATGAAGGTCAAACCTTTACTGCACCCGGGTTAGATGAAGAAATTACTTTTGCATTTGAAACCAAAGGACGAAAAGAAGTGGTATTAAAAGTTATTTTAGAAGATGGAAAAGAAGAAGTTTTTTCTCTTCCTTTTACAGTAGATGATGCGACTTTTGCAGTAACACCTCTGCAAGGAAGTGCACCGTTTGCTACCACTTTAGATGCATCGGCATTGGTAAATGGAAAAGGATATAAAAGTTTTGACTGGAATATGGATAATGATGATATTTACGAACTTCAAAAAAATGGTCCAAGACTTCCGTATACGTTTGAACGTTCTGGGGAATATCCCGTTTCTTTACGGATTATGTTTCAAGATGGAAGTGTTCAAAATTTTCAAAGAACTATTAGTGTCAAACAGGCAGAAGGGAAACCTCTTTCGTCGGTTATTACAGTGCTTCCAGATATAAAAGGGATTGCACCATTTGTAGTAAGCCTTTCTGCTGAAAATTCTCTCACTAAAGATGGGAAAATTATTGAGTACGAATGGAAAATTGGAAACAAAAAAGAGAAAAAAAATGGAGTTTCTGTTCAACACACTTTTACCGAAGCTGGGAAATATCCCATTACGCTTACCGTTACCAATGATATTGGAAAAACGGATACCCAAATGGTGGAAGTGGAAGTGACGAATTCTTCTCATAGTCCTACCGTATCGGTAAAAAGTACTCCTGCACTTCAAAATGGCAAAATGATTAGTGGGAAAACACCTCTAGAAGTAAAATTTGATGCTTCTGCGTCTCACGATCAAGATGGCGATATTGTGCAATATGAATGGTTTTTAGATGACGTAGAAGTCCCATTTGGCACTGGAGATAAAACCTCCTATACCTTTCGAGAAAAAGGGGAATATAAAGTGCGACTCCGTGTCACCGATTCGGAATCTCATTTTGGAGAAACAACGATCAGCGTTAGTGTGGTAAATCCAGAAATTATGGCAAAAATTGAAGCTGATCCAGAAAACGGATCTGTACCATTGATTGTAAATTTTGATGGATCTCAGTCTTCTTGTAAAAAAGAAAATTGTAAAATTATTTCTTTTGAATGGGATTTTGGAGATGGAAGCCCAAAACAAATAACCGGAGCCCACACTTCTCACCAATTTTCTGAGGTGGGAACATACACTACACTTTTAACCATTACCACCAATACTGGAGAAAAAGTAAAAATTGAAAAACAAATTGCAGCGGTTCAACCACCTTTTGTTGCTTGTTTTGAACCGTCTCGTGTTTCTGGACCTGCGCCACTTTCTGTTAGTTTTAATCCTACCGAATGTTCTCAGGGAAATATTAAAGAATATAAATGGGATTTTGGAGATGGTGTTATTTCACAACAAAGAAAGCCAACACATACTTTTCAAAAGTCCGGAACATATACCGTTACACTCACTATTTTTGATGAAAATAATTCAGTGAGTACAGATCAAAAAGTAATCACGGCTGAAGAATAATTGTTTAAAAAATAAAATTCAGGACTTTATCACTCATTTTTAAAAAATTCTAAAATTTTTGATTCTCCTGCTAAAAAAATTTCTTTTTCTAAACTTTCCATTTCCATTTCCGTAAAAGAAGAAAGTACAAAATCCGCGGTGTTTTCAAAACGCTCTGAAAAATCGGTATGTACTCCTATTTTTATGCGAGCGATATTTTCTGTTCCCAGAACTCTAAAAATATCTTTTAGTCCATTATGACCTCCACTGGATCCTTTTTCTCGATAGCGAACCACGCCGAAAGGAAGGTCTTTATCATCTGCAATAAGAAGGATATGAGACGATGGGATATTATAAAATGCACATATTTTCTGAACCGACTGCCCTGCAAGATTCATAAATGTTGTGGGCTTTAAAAAAAGTACTTTTTGTGAAGTGTTATCATTTTCAAAGGTTCCTTCACTCACTATTCCAAAGTATTTTTTTTTCATCTTTCCAGTGAGAAAAATTCCATTTCTTTTGCAAAAAATCCCCCATTAAAAATCCGGCATTATGACGAGTTTTTTCATATTTTGTGCCAGGATTTCCTAAAAAAACAAAAAGTTTCATACACAAAAAATACTATTTTAAGAGTAATGGTTCAAATGGAATTACTTGTTCCCCAATAAAAAGGGAAGATCCTCTCACCGCACCAATCCTCAATAATTCTCTTTCAATCCCAACTTTTCGAAAAACATCTCTCAGTCGCATCATGGCATCACTATTCATGAGATTGGTCATAATGGTAATTTGTTCAATACGTTTTCCTGAGATACGAAATCCATTTTTTTCTACGGTTGCAAGCCACCTTTTAGGATTTACTTCCTCTAAATGAGGACGAAATACCACTCTTTCTGAAATATCTGTGATATTTTCCAACAGGACTCTCTCTTCTTTTTTTGCCTTTTCAATGCTCGTCCAAAGAATTTCCAATAATTCTGGAATATTTTTCTGAGTAATTCCAGAAATAAACAAAATAGGCGTTTTTTTAAGGTGCGGATGAACGGATAAAAAACTTTCTCGAACCATTTTCTCAAGTTCTTCATCATTTCCAAGAATATCAGCTTTTGAAAAAGCAATAATTTCTGGCTTTTGAGCAAGATCTGGAGAATAGCTTTCCAGTTCTTTTCGAATAATCGCATAATCTTCGGCGGTATTTTCACGCGAAACATCTACTAAATGCACCACTATACGACTTCTGGAAATGTGACGCAAAAATTCATGTCCAAGTCCTTTTCCCTCGTGTGCACCTTCAATAAGCCCCGGAACATCACAAGCCACAAAAGAACGAGAATCCGAAAGCCGAACTACTCCCAAATTTGGGATAAGTGTTGTAAAAGGATACGGAGCACATTTTGGACGAGCCGCAGAAATAGCAGAAATAAGAGTAGATTTTCCAGCAGACGGAATCCCAATAATCCCCACATCTGCCACTAATTTTAATTCTAAATCTAAAATTCTTTTTTCTCCAGGTTCACCCAGCTCTGCAAAATGAGGAGCTTGTCGAATAGCGCTCTTAAAATGCTCATTCCCATATCCTCCACGTCCACCACGCGCCGCAATAAACTGTTCTCCATGAAACGAAAAATCGTAAAGAATTTCATTTGTTTCCGTATTTTTTACCAGTGTTCCTACAGGAACTTCTAAAATAATATCTTTCCCAGCGTGTCCATTTTTTTCACGGTACGCTCCCGGTTCACCATTTTCGGCACTAAAAAATTTTTTTGTATGAAGCTCTATAAGAGTATTTAAATTTTCGTTCGCCTGTAAAATGACACTTCCTCCTTGTCCACCATCTCCTCCATCGGGTCCACCTTTCGGTAAAAACTTCGCTCGTAAAAAAGACATAGAGCCATTCCCTCCTTTTCCGCCGAAAACTTCAATAGTGGTAATATCGCAAAACATAAAAAAAGGGGGTTAATACAAACTGTGCATATCCACATTTGCCAAAGCCGATTGTACAGAAGAAAAGGCATCTGGAATATGTTTTTCAATTATTTTTAAAAATTCTTTCATTTCTGCCCTTGCATGGGGCATACGTGTATCACACCGAAAAGCAGGACACATTTCATCTCCTACCACCGGAAATTCGTTTTCCGTTGCTATGGTTCGTAATTCTTTTTCGCGTACAAAACACAAAGGACGAATAACAGTAATACCATCTTTTGCGATATATTTGGGAGGAAGACTGCGTATATGCCCATTATAAAGGGTATTCATAAAAAAACTTTCCACCGCATCGTCTAAATGATGCCCCAATGCCAATTTATTACAATTTGATTCTTTCGTCGCTTTTGAAAGCATTCCTCGACGCATACGAGAAAAAAAACTACAAAAAGAAGAGTTTTCGTTAATTTTTGTTTTTGCAATTTCAAAAATTTCCGTCTCCACCACCCGTACAGAAATTCCGTGCGCTTCACAATGCGCCACTTGAGCACTGTAATTTTCTCCCATTCCGTAGGTAATAATGGCTGCCTCAAAATGAAAAGAAAACGGAACAAACCGCTGAATATTTTTCAGAATATGCAATAAGCTGGTGGAATCTTTTCCCCCGCTCAGTCCTACCATAATACGATCTCCCTCTGTAATAAGATCATATTTTATACACGCCTCAGAAACTTTTTTTCGAATTTTTTCAGGAATAAGAATCGGATTGATCATACGGGCAAGAAAAACAAGAAAAAAGGTAGCAAAAAAAATAAAAAATGGAAAAGAAAGATTGCTTATGAAACAAAAAAATCCTCTTTGCGTTATAATTTTTATATGAGAAATATCTTTCTGAAATATTGGCCATTTGTAAAAAAATATCCTTTCTCGGGATGGCTTACTGTTTTAGCATTTGTAATGGGAAGCATTTTTGAGATGAGCTACCCATTTTTGTACAAAGATATTGCGAATTTTTTTACTAAAAATCCGAATCCTGAAAATATTTCCAATATGTTTTTTACTATTGGGTTATTAGGAATGGTTTATTTTTTTTGGTGGGCAAGTTGGAGATTGGTAGAGTTTTCTATTACTCATTTTGAAGCAGGTATTATGAGAGATATTGAGAAAGCATGCTTTTCAAAAATTCAAAGCCAATCCACTCGTTTTTTTGAAAATTCATTTGCGGGATCCTTGGTAAAAAAAGCAGGACGATTTATAAAAAGTTTTGAAACGATTGCCGATTGGTTCTTTTTTACGCTTCTCAATAGCGGTCTTAAAATTATTGTTACCTTTGCTATTTTTATATATTATCAGCCTCTATTTGGAATTATTCTTTTTGTTTGGGTGATACTTTTTTTAGGGGGAAATGTTTGGTTTGCCCTTTGGAAACTTCAGTTTGACGAAGCTGTTTCGAGTGTTGATTCCTCTTGTGGCGCCATGTATGCCGATGCATTTAGTAATAACGCAACTGTTCGGAGTTTTGGCGCGGAAGCACGAGAAGAAGCACGATTAGGGATAAAAGTAGATGAACTGTATACCAAACGACGATTTACCTGGTTTTTACAAAATATCAACTTTGCGGTTCAAGGCGGAATGATGTTTGGAATTGAGGTACTTCTTGTTTTTCTTATGGCAAAAAAATGGGAACAGGGGAACTTTTCGGTTGGAGAATTTTTATTCTTTCAAACATATCTCTTTACCGTTTTCCATGGACTTTGGGACTTTGGACGATCCATGAGAAACCTTTTTTCTGCTGTGGCAGATGCGCAGGAAATGGCAGAAATTTTTGATCTTCCTCCTCTGGTAGCAGATAAAAAACATGCGAAAGATTTAAAAGTACAAAATGGCGAAATTGTATTTCAAAATATTTCTTTTTCCTATGAAGAAGAAGATAATGAGCATTTTTCAAATTTTTCACTACATATTCCTGCTGGACAAAAAATAGGATTAGTAGGTCATTCTGGTGCTGGAAAAACCACACTGGTAAAATTATTATTTCGAAATTTTGACATTCAAAAAGGGGAAATTTGTATTGATGACCAAAATATTGCGGAAGTCACTCAAAAATCACTTCGGGAACAGATAACCCTTGTTCCTCAAACACCAGAATTATTTCATCGGACTCTTCGAGAAAATTTAATATTTGCAAAAGAAAATGCCAGTGAACAAGAATTAAAAGATGCGATTAAAAAAGCTCGTGCGCAAGATTTTATAAAAATTCTTCCGTCTGGATTAGAAACACTGGTAGGAGAACGAGGCGTAAAGCTGAGTGGCGGAGAACGACAGAGAATTGCTATTGCTAGGGCATTTTTAGAAAATGCACCTATTATTATTTTAGATGAAGCAACCAGTGCTCTGGATTCTATTACAGAGCGAAAAATTCAATTAGCAATTTTTGATCTTCTCAAAAATAGAACTGGAATTGTTATCGCACATCGACTTTCTACTATTTTAAAAATGGACAGAATTGTAGTACTGGAAAACGGAAATATTATGGAAGATGGAACACATGAGGATCTTTTGAAAAGAAACGGAATTTATGCAGAAATGTGGCAACAACAAAGTGGAGGATTTTTAAAAGATTAAAAAATCATTCTTTAGTTCCCCCTCTTTTCGTGGTACACTTTCCTTGAAATTTTTTTATATAAATATGAAAAAAATTGCTATTAACGGATTTGGTCGTATTGGAAGAATGGTGGCTCGCGTACTTTTTGAAAAATACGCCGGAAAATTTGAATTAGTTGCCATTAATGATCTCACCGATCCGGCAACATTGGCACATCTTTTTGCATTTGATTCTACCTACGGAAAATATCAAAAAACCGTTTCCGTAGAAGGGAATATTCTGAATATTGAGGGGTCTCCCATCCAAATTTTTTCCGAAAAAGACCCGAGTGCACTTCCTTGGAAAAAATTAGAAGTAGATGTGGTTTTGGAATGTACCGGATTTTTTACGAGTCGGGAAGGTATGGAAAAACATCGTACCGCAGGAGCAAAAAAAGTTATTCTTTCAGCACCAGCAAAAGATGAAATTGATCTCACCGTGGTAATAGGAGTAAACGACTCACTGTATAATCCAGAAATACACCACCTTATTTCAAATGCTTCTTGTACTACCAATTGTTTAGCACCCGTGGCAAAAGTATTGCATGATGCCTTTCAAATAAAGCGTGGTCTCATGACGACCATCCATTCCTATACGGGAGATCAACGATTATTAGATGCCCCACACAGTGACTTACGTCGTGCACGAAGCGCTTTAGAATCAATGATTCCCACAAAAACCGGAGCCGCAAAAGCCATTGGACTCGTTATTCCAGAATTAGCAGGAAAACTCCATGGAATAGCCATTAGAGTCCCAACTCCCACCGTTTCTCTCGTAGATTTAACGATAGAATTAGGAAAAGAAGTAAGCAAAGAGGAAATAAATACTGCTTTTTTAGAAGCTTCAAAAGGATATCTTTCTGGTATTTTAGGATTTGAAACCCTTCCTCTCGTCTCTCGTGATTTTCAACAAGATGAACGATCTTCTATTGTTGACGGACTTTCTACTTCAGTTATAGATAAAAATTTTGTAAAAATTCTTTCATGGTATGATAATGAGTGGGGATATTCTTGCCGTTTAGCAGATCTCGCTCTGAAGGTATAAAATAGCTCGATGGTTGCGATTCATACATTTCTAAATTTTTGATATTTTTTATGGATGCATTTCATGTTCGACAAATTCTTCTACAATTTAGTAACGGTATTCACTGCCCGTATTGTCAATCAAAAATTGAAATTCCGTGGGTAGAAGTCGTCTCTACTCAAAATAACCAGTGTACTATTACCGTAGATTGCCAACACTGCCATCATACATTTGGTGGACAAGCACAAATGGTGGTAAAACTTACAAATGAAGGCAAAAAACTCAATACTTCTAGCCTTTTACAAGGCGGACCACTCACTCCTCCTGAAATTTCAGAAGGAGAAGTAGAAGTGATTCACCATGTGTTAGAACATCCCGAATGTTCTATTTCTGCTCTTTTTCCAAAAAAAGTGTAAAGAATTAGAAAAATTACGATTGTAATAATTCTTGAAAGACGAGTTGTTTTTCTGAAAATGGTCCAATCATAGCCATGGATCTTTTTTCTGGTGCAAATATTTCCTGGCACAGGGCAAAAATATCATTCACGGTTACGGCATCTATTTGAGAAAAATATTTTTCTAATGTTTCGACTTCTCCCAATAATAAACTCTGAGTCCCTAAAAAACTCGCCACTTCTTCACTGTCTTCCATCCTGAGCGTTATTTTTCCTTTTAAAAAATTTTTTGCACGTATCACTTCCTCTTCAGTAGGTGCTTGTGTCCTCAGTTTTTCATATTCTACTATAATGGCAGAAATAGCTTCTTCTACACGAGTAATATCCACTCCTGCTCGAGTAGAAAATATTCCACAATCAGAATAACGATCGGTACTGGAAGAAATAGAATAACAAAGCCCTCGGGCTTCACGAATATTTAAAAACATACGCGAACTCATATTTCCTCCTAAAAGCACTGCAAGAACGCTTTCGGCATACTTTCGAGGATCATCATGCGCAATACTCGGAAAACCGATTACTAAATGTGCTTGTTCTGTTTTTTTCTCCCGAATAAATAATGGGTTTTTAGGAATATTCCACGCAAAAAGAGAAGGAGTACGATATTTTTTTTGTTCTGGAAACTGAAAATATTGTTCAGCAAGAGCTTCCGCATCACTCGGTGAAATATTTCCACTCGCAATAATAACGGTATTTTCAGGGGTATATAAATCATGTTTGTATTTTTGAAAATCCTCCTGTGTTACGGTTTTAATAACTTCTTTTGTTCCAATTTGATCATACGCCATGGGATGCCCTGCAAAGAGTAATTCCTCAAAATCCCATCCAATTTTATAGGTGGGCATATCTTCATACATATTTAATTCTTCTAAAATAACACCTCTTTCTTTTTCAATTTCTTCTGGATCAAATTTTGCGTGCAAAAGCATATCTGAAAGCACTTCAAAGGCAATTTTTTTTTGATCTGATGATACTTTTACATAATATCCAGCATATTCCTTCCCGGTAAAAGCATTAAAATCTCCTCCTACACCATCAATTGCTTGCGCTACTTCTTTGGCATTTTTAAATTTTTCAGCACCCTTAAAAAACATGTGCTCTAAAAAATGGGCAATTCCTCGTTCTTTTTCTGATTCATATCGAGAACCGGCTCCCACCAAAATAAGGAGTGTAAATGATTGCGCAGATTGACTCTGTGCCGTGAGGAGTCGAAGTCCATTGGAAAAGTTTTTTTGTGCAAACATGAAAACAAAGAAAAAGAGCAAAATCTAGCGTACACTATTTTGGTATACGAGAAAATGCCAAACAAAATAAAATCCTCTTTTTATTCCTTTTGGAGAGATGGAAATGTATAATTTTCATACATTTCTTTTTTATTATAATTATGAATTTAGAACCATTTTTTAAAAATGCAAAAAATGCCTCAAAAAAAACAGCATCTTTAAGGGCAGATGAGAAAAAAATAATTTTGTATAGCATTGCAGATGAATTGGAAAAACAAATACCAAAAATTTTAGAAGAAAATTTAAAAGATATTGCAGAGGGTGAATTACAAAATCTCGGGAGCATGATCGATCGACTTCGCCTTACTCCTGAACGCATTATAAATATCGCCAATGACGTCAGATCCGTTTCAGATCTTCAGGATTTTGTAGGGGAAATAGTTTCTGAAAATATTCGTCCGAATGGATTGTCTATTCAACAAATTCGTGTTCCTTTTGGTGTAGTTGCCATTGTGTACGAATCGCGTCCTAATGTAACGGTAGATAGCACCGTTTTAGCTTTAAAAAGTGGCAATGCTCTGGTGTTAAAAGGAGGAAAAGAAGCAAAATTTTCTAATCGTGTACTGGTACAAATAATGCGAAAAGTTTTAGAGAAATACGGCATTGCAGATGCTCTCCAACTGCTCGACGAAGCTACCAGGGAAGATACAAAAAAACTCTTACACGCGAGAGGAAAAATAGATGTTCTTATCCCACGAGGAGGGAAAGGGCTTATTAATTTTGTTATAGAAAATGCAAAAATTCCTGTTATAGAGACTGGAGCAAGTGTTGTACACACTTTTATAGACGATTCCGCAAATTTAGAAATGGCAAAAAATATTGTACTCAACGAAAAAACGAGAAGAGTGTCGGTGTGTAACGCCCTCGACACACTGTTAATTCATGAAAATATTGCAAAAGATTTTTTAAATATCATCACAGAAGATCTGGAAAAATTAAATATAGAAATACATGCAGATCCATTTGTTTTTGCACTTATGGGAAAAAAGTCACATGGATATATTCCGATCCAAGAAGATGATTATGATACCGAGTGGCTAGACTACAAAATGTCTCTTAAAGTGGTAAAAAATATAAATGAAGCCCTCAACCATATTGAAAAACACTCCCTTGGGCATTCTGAAAGTATTGTCACAGAGAACACCAAAAATGCAGAGCAATTTCTACGAGCAGTAGATTCCGCTTGTGTATACCATAATACGTCTACTGCATTTTCGGATGGAGCTCAATTTGGACTCGGTGCCGAAATGGGGATTTCTACACAAAAATTACACGCCAGAGGACCATTTGCCCTACAAGCACTCACCACCACCAAATGGATTGTGAGAGGGAATGGACAAATAAGAGAGTAATTTTACAAAGGAGATACTTTTTGTACTTCTTGATATCCTCTTTGAAATGCTCGTATATTTCCCGCGAGAACTTTTGCAGGAAGAGATTCTGCTAAATAGGTTTCTAAAGCAGGCAAAAATTGTTGAAGGGGAAGGAGATCTGTAATTTTTAAAAGTGCCCCCAATAGTGGAACATTTGGAATATTTTTTCCAATTTCTTCATTGGCAATTTTGGTGCCATTTACATGAAAAACATTTCCTAAAAATTTTTCAGAAAATTT
>CAIRYL010000092.1 GCA_903882825.1 uncultured Candidatus Peregrinibacteria bacterium
GCTCCAAATCCTAAATGGGATATACGAGAGAAAACATTAAGAAGAAATGAGAATTTCATAAAAAAAATGGAAAAAAGTTTGTGTATATTACTATGGATATAGTAGCAAAAAATACACGGATAATCAATACATTACCGAACAATACACTCTCCAACATGGTTTTTTCGTAAATATGTTTCGGTATTCATTACTTCGCAATAATTATCAACACTACAATGTTCAATAGGAGGTGTTTCAAACAATTGGCAATTCCCGATATAATTATTTGCCTTGCCCGTTTCTACATCAATAAATGAACATGCTGGGTCAACTACCGGCTGACAAGAATTAGCAGGCCATTCAAAAAATACGCAATTTTTACCAAATGGAGTTTTTGTATACTGATATCGACATCTTTTATCAGGGATTGGTGGCATTGGAGCACAAATCGTATCTCCTGCCGAGTTTCCATGAATACCAATAATATATTCCCCTGCACTGGAACATATTTTGTTTCCAGTAATAACGAGTCGTTCATTTCCACCTTCTCCCATAGTTGCTAACGGTGAAAGAACAATATCTCCACCACCAAACAAAGAAAGAGTAGTAACTGTATTTTGAAAAGAAAAGTAAGGGTTTCCTACGCTCGTGTTAAAAAATATTTCTGCTGTATCTAAATCACTATCAGCAAAAATAATTCCCCCATTTCCAGCAAGTGCAGAAATAGAAAAAATATTTTGAGGGACTTGGACGGATAAAGTAAAATCTGGTGTATGCGTTCCAACCCCAATTTTCCCTTCAAACGCAAAAACAAAAGCATCTTGATAAAAATTTTTATCAGAATGAAGTCCGTTTGCTCTTAAAAAAATATTTTCGTTAGGATATGAAGACGGATTTTTTAAAGATTTTGAAAATCCTCCTTGAAGTGACTCATAAAGCCAATGAGAATATGCCCCTTCTTCCAAGCCTCCATCTGCGGGAAGATCGTTAGAATATACATATACATTCCCATTACACCAAAAAAATCCACCAAAAAAAGCAAATACTAAAAATGTCTTAAAAAATGTGCCAAAGTGTGAAAAAGAAGGAAACACGAACAGAAATTGAAAAAAGAGAAAAGAGATACGTTCTCGGTTTTATAAATATGGATTAGTACACGTAATATATCCATCACTTAAAATTTGCTTTATATAATATCCTTCAGGACAAATATCTGCCCGTATCACGTAATCATTATTTATTTTTAAATAATGTGAAAAATCTACTTTCCCAGATTCATCCACTATTACTGATGATTTATCGTGAGTTGCTTTCCAGATATTTTTTTGAAAAGCATCTTTTGTAACAGAAAGTGTCGCCGTTTTTCCACTAGAAACTATTTGTAATGTTGGAGAACTTCCAATCGCTGTATCTCGAATATTCACAACGGGAGTATTTCCAGAAACCTCTAAAATTTCCTTTGGATCATTTGTCCCGATACCCACTTTTCCATTTTTCGCAAACATTACTCCCGTATTATATTCGTCTACTAATTGCTTGGCATACTTTACCGTTGGATTTATTTCTGCAGAAAGAGAAATTTCTTGATCTACTAATACTGACTGAAGCCAAGGGACAAAAGCACCACAACGGATTCCTCCGCTCGCGGGGTCAGAACACGAAGTATTTGCAAGAGTTTTTCCGCTAATAAACACCACTACAAAAAATATAAAAAAAACAACACCCCAAAGGAAGTTATAAGTAATAAGCCGAAAACCAAAAATGGGAAATTTCACAAATAAAAAAATTGAGGTATAGGTATAAATCAAACTTATTTTAACATATTTTTATAATATTCTCAACTTTTTGAATAAAATTTTTTAAAAGATTGCATCCCGTAAAAATTTAAGAGTACATTTGCAAAGAGCAATTATTATTTTTTATTTAAATATGACTCTTTTACAGGAATTTAAACAGTTTTTACTGCGTGGAAATGTTATCGATCTGGCAGTAGGGGTAGTTATTGGATCAGCATTTGGAACGATTGTGACCGCACTTGTTTCAGATATTTTAACACCATTTATTGCAGCAATAGTAAAAGTTCCTGATTTTGGAAGTCTTATTTTTACCCTCAATGGAAGTAAATTTTTATACGGACATTTTTTAAACGTTCTTATCTCTTTTATACTTATTGCATCAACAATATTCTTTTTTGTAATAAAACCTATAAATATATTGGTCGTAAAAAAAACAGAGGAGAAAACTACTAAAAAATGTAAGGAATGTTGCAGTGAAGTGGCAATAGAAGCAAAAAGATGCCCTTATTGTACTCAAAAAATAGCATAAATATTATATTTGATTTGTATGGATTCTCTTTTTTCTTGTACTCGACGTATGATGGGAACCAATATTGAAATATTGATTCCAAAAGATGATTTTTTTGAGGAAAATGTTGCCGAAGAGTATACACAAACAGCATTTTCACGGTTTGAAGAATTAGAAAATATTTTTTCCCGTTTTAAGCCAGAAACAGAACTTTCACGTATAAATAGAAGTGGAAAAGGAAGTGTTTCGGAAGATTTTTGGAAAGTTTTACGGTTTGCGATACAGACGGCACACGAAACAGATGGTGTTTTTAATCCGCTGGTAAATGTGAGTGCATTAGGATACTCAGAAGATTTTTGGAGTGGGAAATTTGAAGCAAAAGGAGATTCTCAAAATCTTTCATTTTCTCAAGTGATTTTTCAAGAAGCATCTCGAGAAATAATTCTTCCAGAACATGCAAAAATTGATCTCGGAGGATGTGCGAAAGGATATGCAGTAGATGAAGCCAGCAATATTTTAGCAAAAAAATTTAAAAATTTTTTAGTAAATGCCGGAGGAGATTTATACGCTCAAGGATTCTATTTTAACAATAAATGGGCAGTCGGCATTGCAAACCCAGAAAATGAAGAAGAAAATATAGAAATTCTTACGCTGAGTAATGTGGCTATCGCTACCAGTGGATCATATCGTCGAAAATGGAAAATAGGGGAGTCTGAATATCATCATTTAGTAAATGGTACCAATAATACCAATCCGAAAAGTATTTTTAAAAGTGTCACAATAGAAGCAAAAACAGCAATAGAAGCGGATGCATACGCCACAACAGTATTTTTACTCGGGAAAGAATTAGGAAATAATTTTCTTCAGAAAAAAGGTGCCAAAGC
>CAIRYL010000093.1 GCA_903882825.1 uncultured Candidatus Peregrinibacteria bacterium
ATTTTTCTTTAAAAAAATAACCGAGAGTTTTCTCGGTTATTTTTTTAAAGAAGCAAGA
This sequence comes from uncultured Candidatus Peregrinibacteria bacterium, assembly GCA_903882825.1. GTDB lineage: Bacteria > Patescibacteriota > Gracilibacteria > CAIRYL01 > CAIRYL01 > CAIRYL01. The sequence continues at coordinate 59 of CAIRYL010000093.1, forward strand.
AAAGTATTAACTTTGTACAGGTTTTTGAGTATCATCAAGCGATTCTAACACTACTGAAACCTTCTCATTTTTTCCATCTCTTAAAATGGTAAGCGTGATTGTTTCGCCTACTGCGTGTTCTTTTACAATACTTTGTAGATCATTTTTTTCATTCAAATCTATTTCATTAATTTTTAAAATAATATCTCCACCTCTAATTCCTGCTTTTGATGCTGGTGTATTTGGAAGTACGGCGGGAAGATCATTATCTCCATGAACCCATGCTCCGTAATCACTTCCTATTTTTTGCTGTGCATTTATTTCGGGCGTCAGTGATTGGTATCGAATTCCTAAAAACGGTCGTGATATCTTCCCAGAAGTTTTCACTTCGTCTACTATTTTTTTTATTTTTTTCTGATCTAGTGGTATTGCAAAACCGATTCCTTCAGCTCCAGACGCGATAGCCGTGTTTATTCCTAAAACCTTTCCGTCTAAAGCAAGCAGTGGTCCACCAGAATTTCCAGGGTTAATAGCAGCATCTGTTTGAAGCAATTCTCTTAAATTTTCTGCACCTCCTCTCCCATCAGAAGCAGTTATTTTTCGTCCTTTTGCAGAAATAATTCCAGAAGTGAGGGTATTTTGAAACTGCCCTAATGCATTCCCCATCGCCACTACCATTTGTCCGACCTGAATATTTTCTATATTTTCAATAAATTCTACAGGAACAAAAACCTTTTGTTCGTCATTTTTTATTTTTAAAATCGCAATATCATTTAAAGGATCACGTGCTAACACTTGTGCTAAATATTTTTTTTCATCGGAAAAAATAACGGTATATTCTGCCGATGGATCAGAAACGACATGCTTATTGGTGAGCACCATTCCGTCTGCAGTAATAATAAATCCGGTACCTGCACCCACTTCTCGTTTTTCTTTTAAGGATTTTGGCTGTTGAGGAGAGGTTTGAGGGGGAATATCGAAAAATTGATTAAAAAACGGATCATTAAAAAATGGTGAATATGGATTTTGCAAAACAATATCTAATTCTTTGGTGGCAACAATAGAAACAACTGACGACTCTAATTTTTTAGAAACCTCCGTATACGAATTTTCTGCAATAATTTCTTGCCTTATGGTTGTGGGGAGCATCGTTGGGTTTGGCGTATTATTGGGAAGAGTTTGTATTGATGGGTAAAAATGAAATATCAAAAATGCTCCCAGTGCACCTGCACTTACAGAAAACAAAAGAAAAAGCAGTGACCCAAAAAAAAATACGGATTCCAGAAGATTCAGAAGACATACGAAATGGGGAAAAAGAAAAAATATTAGGAAGGGGATGGTTAAATAATGGACATTTTTAAAAAATCTCTTCTTAAGTTTTCTTATTTTTGAAATTTTAAACGAACAAAAAACTCTATGCACACTATACAAAAAATAAAAAAAAAAATTCAAGTTTTTTTATTTTTTTACTGAAGAGAGTACTTGATTTATCGTTTTCTCTTTTGTAGGATGTTTTCACACGGATTCTTTGGGCTTTGTTTTTTTCTCGGAATACATTTGCTCGGAAGTTCGACTTTAACCCCCTTTTTATGAAACGAGAAGAAAAGAAAAAAGTTATTGAAAATCATCAATCCCACAGTAAAGATACTGGATCTTTTTCGGTACAAATTGCTATTTTTACAAAAAAAATTGCACACCTCACCGACCATTTAAAAATGCATCCAAAAGATAAACATTCTCGACGAGGATTATTACAGATGGTGGCAAAAAGAAGGAAATTACTCACCAACTTTAAAAATAAATCTTCTGAAGCCTATAATGCACTTATTATAGAGCTTGGTCTTCGAGGGTAATTTTTTTCCTCGTACATGCGTCCTTTGGATATGTTTCTTCCAGGTGGCGAACCTTCTCGATTTGGAAATTTAATAGTAATTCCAAATGTTTTGCCAAAGGGAAAAGCGCATTCTCCTCATCTTATTTCGCTTTCTCCGTTTTATAATTCAGAAAAAAAGTCTTTTTTCTTCAATGCTGATCTCCCTCAAAAAACAACAATTCTGCCAAAAGAAGTCTCTTTTGATGTACCCATTACCGATGAAAATAATCCCGAAAAACCTGCTGCAAAAAAA
>CAIRYL010000094.1 GCA_903882825.1 uncultured Candidatus Peregrinibacteria bacterium
TTCCTCTAAATTTTTCTTTTACCATGAGCTCTAAAACTATTCCATATTTTGAATACACTGTTCCTAATAATTCATTTTCCGCCGTTTCTTGAATAATTCCCACAATCATTCCCACCGGAATTTTTTGATATTTTGCAATATAGCACTTCCCATTTTGCGACTGTACTTTTTCTAAAAGCTCTTCAATATACAGTTCTCCAAACTTTGGGAGTCTTCTTAAAAAATGTAATGAATCTTTTTGCACTAAAAAGTCTTGCAGTTCTTCCTCAAGGGCTACCAGTACTTTTTTTTCGCCAGTGTACTCCTGAACTGTAAGCATTTTATTTTTTATATTCTCTCAATAAAACGCCATTTTTACACGCGGGACAATTATTTTTATGATAAGAAGGCGCGTATACCATACTCATAGCGTATATTTCGCCTTTCGGTTCATCTAAAAATGCATGTCCACGATGAACACCATACAAAATGGAATACCCAGTAATGCCGAGTTGTGTTTTTTTAGATTCCACTTCCGCGATGAGTTCTTTGGAAGAAGTGGCGTTATTACACACATCTTCTAGAAAAAGAAGATGTTTCCCTGAACATTTTTTTGCTTGTTCTCCAAAAATTCCTAAAATTCCTTCCCTTTTTTCGGTATACGCATATTCAATTCCGTATTTTTCAAAAAGTGAAAGTTGAATTACTTTAGGAAGTGACAATGATCCCATTGCCACACCCACTATTATAAGGTTTTGAAGACGATGAGAGAAAAAATTTTCTAGAGCAGAAATATACAAAGGAGTCAGTATTTTTTCTTGCGCAGTGGTGAGCAATCGGTAATTTACAAAAAAATCAGTATGGAGCCGAGTCCCATCTTCAGCTTTTCCTTTTACTTCAAAATGCCCACGTTCTACCGCTCCAAAACTTTCTAAAGTTTGCAGAAAACTTTCCGAATGAGGGGAAACAATAAGGTTGTGTGCAGAATTCATAAATCTCTTGTAAAAATATTCTCGGATATTGTAGTATACAGACTCTCTTTTCGTAAAGTTTAGAAATGAAACCTCCCCCCCGCCTTTTGTGGTGCGAACATCGGCTGTGCTGTTTTCAAGAAACTGCCCCCAACAGCCACAGTACTTTGGAAGTTCCAGGAGAAGAAACTTTACAACAACAAGAAACAAAAATCGTTGCACAAAGTCTTCATACCGTACAAACCGAAATTCATACCCATTTTGAAGATTTAAACCCAAAAAATAAAAAATGGTGGGAATCACAAATACAAAGTACCCAAGAAGAAGCATTTAAAGCCCTTGAAACACCTGAGGGTGTTTTTATGGCGCAAAAAGTTATATTAGATTTACAAGCAAAAACACGATTTTATTTTGAAGAAGCAGAAAAAGTGAGAAAGGAAATAGCAACCACTGCAGAAAAATATCATCTTTCGGCGCATGAATCTGTTCATATTGAAGCGCTTATTCAGGGAATTTTAAATACGGAAGAACATACGGAAGCACAAAAAATACAAGCCATTAAA
>CAIRYL010000095.1 GCA_903882825.1 uncultured Candidatus Peregrinibacteria bacterium
AAAAGACGCTTGACATTAGGAAATAAAAGAGTATTATTGAGACTATTTTTTTCTTTAACCAAAGTCAATATGGCACTTATCGAAATGTTTAAAGGAGATCCTGAAAAAAAACGAGAACTTATTATTGGTGTTCTAGATGCAGGACTTAGCGCTGCTGAAGGGAAGATCAAATCCTTTGATCTCACTGCTTCTGGATCTGACGATCTACGTATACAATTGCTTCACGAAAAAAAACGAGAACCAGATTGGTTAGGTCAAGTTAATCAAGAATTCGCAATTATTTATCGCGATTGGATGCATCAAAACCTGACAAGAATTGATGCTGTCCTTCAAAAGGAAATAGTGTAAACAACTGATTCAAAATAGCCATTGTAAAAAAGATAGGCGGTTTCGTTCAGTCGCTTCGCTCCTTCTCTACACACATGTTTAACGGGTGTATTCCTTTCGGCGTACTTTACACACGTCAAAAATAAACGTTAGGCGAAACTATTTCTTTTTAATTTTTAATAAAAACCAATCAATCATTATGAAACAAATTCACTTACAAAATTCTTGGATAATAAAAGCTCCTCTTGAGGATGTTTTTAAAATTATTACCGATTTTGAAAAAATGCCAAAATTATTCCAAAAAAAGGTTTTATTTCTGATAATCAAAGTCCGAAGTTTGGCACATCAGGACATGAAGAACTTTTATTGGAAAATGTTAAGGGTGGCACGAAAATAAATTATGTCTACGAGGTTGATATTCATAAAAAGTGGTTGCAAATTATTGCTAAGCCACTTATTGGTTGGTTTGCTATGAAAGCATGGGAAAAAGCTGTTATTAACAGACTAAAAGAAATATTAGAAAGTTGAAAAAGGAGGGTGAAAAAATTAAAAAGAAAAAATAACATCATATAACACGGCATATCTGGTTCAGAAATTTTGCACTATAATAAAGCTCAGAAATGCGAAATTTCTTCATCCAAATTTCCAAAAAAACTCATTGATTTTTAAAGGAATTTCGGCAAACTGAAGATATGCCGGACCGTTGTCGAAAATAAAAATTATGAACACTTCACCAAATGAATATGAAAACATTAACTCTAGAACGTTCATTCTCAGCCCCAATAGAAAAGGTTTGGGAAGCACTAACTCACCAAGACCAACTGAAAAAATGGTGGTGTCCAACTGGTTTTGAAGCATCAGATATCTCTGTTGATTTAAAAAATGGAGGAATATTTAGATATTGTTTTAAAAATCCAGAAGGTCAAGAGTTTTGGGGTCGAGGAGTTTATCAAACAATTGAGCAGCCAAAATTTTTATCCTGGCTCGATACGTTCACTGATGTAAAAGGTAATCCTGTTCCATCTTCACATTATGGAATGCCTGGTGAGGAAATAATTGAGTCATTAGTAGAATTCAGCTTAACAGAAGAAAATGGTGTTACTACCATGAAGATGGTCGGTGAAAACCCTCATGATGATTCTCTGCTAGAAAGTATGACAGAAGGGTGGAATGGGATGTTTGATAAACTCGAAGCACTTTTAATGAATAAGTAATTTTTTATATCCGACAACCAGGTATAAGCGCTTCCGTTCAGTCGATTCGCTCCGAAAACTGTAGAGTAATTACGTCAACCTATATTTTCCCAAAAGCATTTTTGGCAATAAATTTTGTATTGAGAATCTTGAGGGAACACGGACAGCATTGATTGCTGACATTTATCGCAATTTCTTTTGTATAAAGTACGCTCAGTCCTGAGTGCCATTCTTTGCTTATGTCTACAAGCTGGACAATAGTTTGGCAGTGGTAACTTTTTGTCATCATAAAATTTCATTTCCTGAGGAATAACCGTGAAATTTTTACCACATTGAGCTTCCTGACATGTACGATTGATTGGTGCAATTTTAACCATAAAAATGAAATTAAATTTTAATAAAAGGATCAGTTTCACTTTCCATTCTGCGTTTTTCGTAATCCGAACATAAGAAAATTTTCATATTATACTCTCCGGCATCTATCATCTCTTTTTTTATTCGCTCAACTTCTCGTGCATAATTTTCTGGAGAATATTGCTTATTTAAGATGTAGTATTCTTTGTCTTCCAAGTACACGCAACCAAAACAGTTTTTAAGACGCCGTGAGTATGCACAAAACTCAGAATTGCTTGAATTATCTACTTGATACAAAAAGTTACAGTTGTAGCATAGCGGTGACTGGACACAGCTATATGATAATTCTGTTTCAAAACACACTGTTAAATCGCAACAATCTTTATTTGCATTTGCCTCAATGGTGTAAAGACAATCTTCCGAAGAAAATGTATCGTAACATTGATAACAATTTTTGCTCTCGGTTATATTTTCACCAATACAATCTTCAGTTCGTAATTGATGTATATTGAGCTGAGGCGCAATTTTACGAAGTTTCTCAATTTCCTGATCAATAAATTTTCGATGATGAGCTAAGTCAATTTTTGCCAAATAGTGCATATATTCATCTTTGCTCAGTTGTTTGTTAAATATGTAATATTTTTTCTTATAAAGACCAACACAGCCGAAACAATCCGAACAACCGAAGCAATCAATCGAAAATTGGCAATCCGTGCATTCATGGCAATTCTCACAAAACGCACATTGATAACAATTCAGACATGCCATACATTCGGTGCAAAGCTGACATCCAACACAAAACGTAACACCATTACAATCCGTGCATTTTCTCGAGTAGCGACTGTAATAAACATCTTCGCAATAAAAAACCCCGAATGAGTAGTAACAATTTTTCGACTTCACAGCGGTATCGGCATAATCACAATTTTCCGCCATTACATGCTTAAGATTATATCGAGGGCTTATGAGCAGAAGCTTCTGAAATTCTTGAGCGAAATGAGATGTTGAAACAGTATTCATATAATGAAAGTGGTAGATAAGACAACTAAAACGATGTCATATACATATATTATTTATAACGAAATTGTTGTCAATTTTTAAGGAACAAATGAGATATTAATAATTCTAAATTCACTAATTTAGCCTAGCAATTGCTACAAATTTAGAATATAATATTTGTAGAAAACTATTCTACATTTATGATTACTGGAACTGATATTGTACGAATCACATCGTTGCTGAAACAGTTTGGGTGCAATCAACGTGAAATTGAAATTTATGTTCATTCACTAAAAATTGGTCCATCAACAGTTCAAGAAATTGCTCAACAAATCAAATGCAATAGGGTAACCGCTCATAGCGCAATTGACCAATTGATAAAAAAAGGACTTTTTTATGAAACAAGAAAAGGAAAAAGACGCCTGGTAGTGGCAGATAATCCAGAATCACTTCATCACCTACTTCAGAAAAAAGAAAATGAACTAAAACTCATCAAAACAAATCTGGATTATGTATCTCAACTTCTCTCTAGAGTTCAATCTCCGGATGCAAATAGACCAACGGTAAAGTTTTATGAAGGTGTAGATGGATTTAAAAAAATGCTCGAAGAAACTTTGGATGCAAAAAGTGGCATACTTGTATTTACCTACGTTGATTTGTTTTCAAAACTCGTTGGAGCAGATTATCTTGAAAATTACTTTAAACGTCGCGCAGTAAAAAATATTTATACAAAAATTATATTTCCACCATGTTCTTTTGCAAATAGAGTGAATGAAAAATCTAAAGAGTATAAAATAGAAGTTCGCCTTCTGCCTCAAGGATTGGAATGGAAAGCAGGCATTTTCTCGTGGAATAATTGGATTGCATTAAAATCATTCACTGAAGGGAAAATAACATGTACGCTTATAGAAAATGCCGATATCGCTTTTTTCTACAGAAATGTGTTATTTCCTCTTTGTTGGGAGCAAGCAAAACCAATTGAAAATTAATGAATGATGTTGGCGGGGGAAATTCACTCTCAACCCCTCTTTCGTCCCGTCAACAAGGAATTCATTTGCACTTTAGGCAGGTGTTTTATTCTCATTCATTATCTGTATAAAAAAATTTGACTTTTATCACAATCAAATGTAAAACTAGATAGTAAGTATACATATAATATTTACACTTATTATTTAAATGAATTACTATGTGGATAAAATCTTACTCAATCGTAACGAAAGAAGTTACAAAAGAACAAATGTGGAAACTTTTTGCTAATGTAAATAATTGGCATACTTGGGATGAAGGAATAGAATTTGCAAAATTGGAAGGCAAATTTGAAAAAGGGAATTTTTTTATTTTAAGACCTAAAGGTGGACCAAATGTAAAAGTTCAATTGCTAGAAACTATTGAGAATAAAATGTTTCTTGATGTAACAAAATTCCCATTAGCCAAAATGTATGATGAACATGTTTTTGAAGAAACGTCGCAAGGTTTAAAAATTACAAATACAATAACCGTAGGAGGAATTTTAGGATTTGTATGGCGTAAAATCGTTGCTCAAAAAATAGTAGATAATTTGCCAAGTGATATGCAACAACAAATTAAATCAGCAAAAAATCTATGAAAATAAGTGACAACACATTTAGCGTAGAAAAACCTGAGGAAAGCTCAGGATTTTTGTTGTGGCAAGTTACGAATCTTTGGCAACGAGAAATTAAAAAAGCATTAGAACCTTATAATCTAACACATTCTCAATATGTGCTAATGGCAAGTATTCATTGGCTAACATTACACAAAAAAGATGTAACACAAGTTTTTTTATCAAATCATACAAAAATTGATCCAATGACTACTTCAACAGTTTTAAGAGCTTTACAAAAAAAAGGTTTTCTTCAAAGAAAAGAACATTTAACTGATACAAGAGCAAAAACAGTTGAACTAACAGAAAAAGGAATAGAAATTATTAAAAAAACAGTTGTAACCGTTGAACATTTTGATAAGGATTTTTTTTCCTCTCTTGGGGAAAGTCTTTCTCATTTCAACAAAAACCTTTTACAATTTATTCTTCCATCATAAACATGCAAAATATAGAAATAAAATACTGGATTGTGGTCGTTTCCAAAGATCATATCGAGATAGGGAAAAAACTCGGTATTATTCAAGCAAATCACGGAAAAGCCGCACCAATGAAACGCCTGAACTCTGGAGATTTTGTTGTTATTTATTCTCCTAAAATAGTATTTTCGGGGAAAGAACTTTGTCAAAAATTTACTGCTGTGGCCTGTATACAAGAAGGAGATGTCTATAAAGGAGATATGGGAGGAGGTTTTACTCCCTATAGGAGAGATGCTCAGTATTTGCCCTGTAAAGAAATTGATATCAAGCCACTTCTCCAAGAACTTACCTTTATAAAGAAAAAAGAAAGTTGGGGAGCTATATTTCGTTTTGGATTTTTTGAAATTCCAAAAAATGATTTTGAGACAATCGCCAGAGAAATGGGAATATTAAAATAACTCTCTATTCTCCCCACAAGAAACAAATTTATGAATAAAAATAAAAGCTTATTAGTATGAATTTTATGGAAAAATATTTTTTTAAACTTTTCGTTATCATTGTTTGACCACGTTGCACTCTCTCTTCGCAAAGATTCGGGGGCGTAAAACACAGTATATCTGGATCGTTCCTGTCGTCGCTCGACCAAAAATTTTCAAAAAACTCATTGATTTTTAAAGGAATTTCGGCAAACTTAAGACATGCAGGAACGTTAGGTGTAAGTCATTTTTTTCCTTTTTAAATTCAATCATATGAGAGAAACATTGCCAGATGAAAACAGTAAAAAATTTATTGCGGTTCTCAATAAAAAAATAGAGTTTGGTCAGTTGATGAACGCTCTGGGTCATATGACGGCCGGTATTGCGGGTGGCTCTCTAAAAACTCATGATATGTGTTTTTTGCAATATCAGGATAAGGACGGAGGTACACATCCAAACATTTCGCATTTTCCGTTTATTGTCCTGAAAGTTGATAATTCCAATAAGATAAGAAGTGTGCGAAAAGAAGCAATGGTACGCAATATTCCATTTTCAGATTTTACGAGCACGATGACACTTGGCACATCTCAGGATCAAATGGATGCCACCCGCAATACCGCAGAGGAAGAATTAGAATATTATGGAATTGTGTTGTTTGGAGCAACAGAGGAACTAAAGGAATTCACTGGTAAGTTTTCTCTATTTCGGGAGGGAAAAATAAACAACGCCTCGTAAAGAATATTTGGCTGAAAAATTTTCTCTCCCAAATTCATTTCCCCTACGTTACAATGGAAATCACATAGGCTTAAAGTTCTGTGTAATTAATTTTTTTATGATTAAAGTTATTATTTTTGACTTTGATGGAGTCATTCTTGACAATTACGAGCTTCACTATTCGCTTATTCAAAAACAGATAACGAACATAACTCGGGAAGAACATAGGAGGTTGTTTGATGGAAATATTAATGTTGAGCGAGAAAAACTTTCTCATAGAAATACTGGCTACGATTTAAAAAAACATTTTAGTGACGTGAAGCTTGAAACGGTTATTGATTCTGAGGTAAAAGTGATTCTGAAATCTCTGTCGGGAAAATACATGCTAGGCATTATTACCTCCGCAAGAGAATATGGGGTAAAAGGTTGTCTCGAATATAATCGGTTCAGTAAATATTTTTCATTTATCTATGGGTATGAAACCAACACATTAAAAAAAGATAAATTTAAAAAAGTTTTTGCGGAGTATGCTGTCTCTGAAGATAAATGTATTTTTGTTGCAGATACAGTTGAAGATATATTGGAAGCTCGTGAAGCAGGAGTTGAAACGATTGCAGTTGATTTTGGATATCACGCCAAGGAGCGTCTTATTCAGGTTAATCCCTTGGCAATAGCTTCTAATTTTAGCGAACTCTCTCAAATTGTCAGTAAAATAAGGGTATAAAAAATAAACGACACTACACCATAATAGCGTGTATGAGGCTCAATCTAAATTTCTTCGAAACTTCTCATATATGCAAGCGTTATAGTACATATTTTCTATTTTCTCCACTTTTTTCCATATAAAAATATGAATAATTTCTCACCAGAAAAATTAAAACTTATCGCTGAGATTGAGCATGCTTTTGAAAATGTAAAAAGGAATGGAGGCGTAACACTTCATGAGGCTGAAGCTGATGATGATTGGCTTTCTGATAAAGAAAAACTTGAAGCTAAAAAATTAGATACGGATACCCGGTGGCAAGAGGTGCCAGATGAAACCATGCTGAAAATACAAAGTCCTTGGAGTTTTTTAGATGGAGAAGGCACGCGCTATTATTTACCAGCCTACATGAGGTTTATTATAAAAAATTCAGGTCAATATGCTGAAGATATGATTGTCTATTCTCTTATTCCATTTCCAAGTACACAAGGTGAGAAAGCGAAATGGTCTATTGAATTATTAGTAGGGAATCTTAACTTAACGAAAGATCAATGTCGGGCAATTTTTCATTTTCTTAAAAATGAATATAAATTTGCTTATGAAGATAATAACGATTGGATTAATGGCCTAAAAGAATGGGAGAGACTATCGGAGTAAAAAATACATCCTACAACAAAGTTTGTGTGGATCATCTTCAGATTCCGCTCTGCCACACTAAGGTTCCACCCAAATTTTGCACTGATGAGGAGATTATATCAGAACAAAACTTCGTCCAAACACAAACCTTCTGCGACATACATTTCTTCACTTGAAAGTCAGAATTGCGAATCAAGAAAGATTAAGAGGTGAAGAAGGAATTATTTTTATCGATTGGAAAAGGGATCCAAGCATTACATCATATCGTCCATAAAAAAGCCCATGTAATCTTTTTCTAAAATAAGATTTTCATTCTTTTTTCGTTCTGCATATTTTTTCATCAGTACCATTCCTTCCTTTTGTCCTGCTAAAATAGCATTTTCCATTTGAGCCACATCACCGGTTCTAATAATATTTTTAATAGCAGAATTTACGAGCATAAATTCATAAATAGCAATTCTTCCGGATCTATCGGCTTTTGGAATAAGCCGTTGAGAAAGAACAGCCACGAGAGAATCTGCTAAACGAGATTGGACTTGTGCGTGTTGATCTGGTGGAAAGGCGTTTACCACTCGAGAAACAGTTTGTGGTGCACCAGAAGTATGGAGTGTAGAAAAAACGAGATGTCCTGTTTCGGAAAGATTCATAGCCGCAGAAATGGTTTCTGGGTCTCGCATTTCCCCAATCATTACCACATCAGGATCTTGACGAAGGGCTCCTTTTAAAGCATTTGCAAAAGAGAGAGTGTCATTTCCGACTTCTCTTTGAGAAAAAACTGATTTTTTACTCGAAAATACAAATTCAATAGGATCTTCAATGGTTACAATATGTTCTACTCGTGTTTCATTAATGTATTCCAGCATCGACTGCATAGAAGTGGATTTTCCAGAACCGGTAGGTCCGGTTACTAAAATAAGGCCTTGCTTACTTTTAAGAGCTTTTAATACGGATTCTGGCATTCCGAGTTTTTCCATTGGAAGTGCCTCACTGGCAATCCGTCGCATAACGGTTGCCATATTTCCACGTTTATAAAAAATATTTACTCGAAAAAATGTTCCATCACTATGTTCATACGAAAGATCCAGTTCTTTCGTTCGAAACAGGGTTTCTTGCATGGTTTTATTCGGAACCATAGAGAGAATAATTCGCTCTCCTTGTTCTTTACTGAGTTGAGGAATATTTTCAATAAAATAAATGGATCCATTGATACGCATGGCAACACGGGCATTTGCCGCTAAATGAAGGTCGGAAGCTTTGTGTTCTACAATGGAATCCAAAATATCATCGATATGGATTTGGTCACCAATAGATTTTACTTTTACAATTTTCCCTCCATTTTCATCGGTTGCATTTTCTTTTTTTTCTTTTTCTTCTTTTTCCTTTTTCTTTTTAATGTTTTCTCTAATTTTTTGTATTTCATCCAGATGTTGTTCTGGGTGATCCATAATATCTTTTTGTTGAACAGGGTGGATCCCCATTGTGTGCATCATTTCTCGAAATTCTTCATTAAATGGTGAATTTTGCGCATTAATAGAAAATGAGATATTTGCAGAAGAATTTTGTGTTGGTGGATTGGGGAGATTATTTTGTGGATTTAAACTTCCTGCAGAATTTCCAAAAGAAATTCCTTCGCTCGATGGTGCAGAAGGATTTGCAGGTGTGGGTATTTCAGAACCTTGAGAAGACGAAGATTGACTATTAAAAGATATTCCAGAGGTGTTTTGTTCAGGCATTTGAGGATGGTGAAAATAAAATAAAAAAAATTTTTAACAAAAAGATGAAAATTTAATATTTGATTGCTGTTCTTGTTTTTTTCTTCGCAGTATTTTACGCTTTCTTTTGGGTTTTTTCAATAAAAATTTATGTTTACTTCTCGCCAAATTCGAAAAATGTACCTTGACTACTTTACCACTCAAAAACATTTAGAAGTGGAAAGTTCTTCTACTGTTCCTCATGAAGATGATCAAACAGTTCTTTTTACGACTGCTGGAATGCAACAGTTTGTTCCAAACCTCATGGGACTCTCACATCCAAAAGGAAAACGTCTTATGAGTATTCAAAAATGTGTACGAACAGTAGATATTGATGAAGTGGGAGATAATCGACATCTTACTTTTTTTGAAATGCTCGGAAACTGGTCTTTGGGGGACTATTTTAAAAAAGAGGCACTCGAGTGGAGTTTTGAATTCCTTACAAAAAAAATGAACATTCCCTCAGAAAAAATTTGGGTCACTGTTTTTGGAGGAGATACAGATCTTCCTCTAGATACGGATGCTGAAAAAATTTGGCTTCATTTAGGGATTCCGAAAGAAAGAATGATCCCTATTGGTGCGCCCATAGGAGGATCATCTAAAAAGGGCAGAGGTGATAATTTTTGGGGACCAGCAGGTCCCACCGGACCGTGCGGACCGTGTAGTGAAATGCATATTTGGATTGGGGAAGGAACACCGAAACCAGGACAAAATCCCGCAACGGATGATACGAGTTTTATTGAAGTCTGGAATGATGTTTTTATGGAATTTTATAGCGACGAAAACGGGAAACTCACAAAATTGGAAAAGCAAAATGTGGATACCGGAATGGGGCTCGAACGCCTGACCATGATCCTGAATAATAAAAAAACCGTATTTGAGACAGATGTCTACACCGAAATTTTTGAAGTCCTTGAAAAACTCTCTGGCAAAAAATATCCTCCATACTCCGGCGATACCGACGAGAAAAACCCTATTACTCGGGCAATGCGAGTGATTGCCGACCATGTACGCACGGCTTCACATCTTATTGCGGATGGTGTTGGAGCATCTAACGAAGGGCGAGGCTATGTACTCCGTAGACTTATTCGGCGAGCGGTGCGGTATGGCAAAAAACTGGGGTTTTCAAAAGCCTTTCTTTCCGATATTTCCAAAGAATATATCATCGCCTATAGTGAGTTTTATCCAGAGCTCGACAATCGAAAACAAGTCATTTTTGATGCTTTTCAAATTGAAGAAGAAAATTTTTTAAAGACGATTGAAAGGGGAGAGGGAATTTTGGAATCGCTCATTCGGGAAAAAGAAAATCATTTTATTTTTGTACGGCATGGCGAGAGCGAAGATGGTGCTCAAGGCGTTTTGCAACATGCGGACTCTCCACTTACCGAAAAAGGAAAAGCGCACGCCGAAAGGGTTGTACAGGAATTAGAGGATAAAAAAATAGGAAAAATCCTTTCAAGTCCTACCAAAAGAGCACTCGAAACAGCAAAAACGGTAGCCAAAAACATTGGTGTTTCTATCGAAATTTTTGCGCATTTTGCAGCGGCAGAAACGGGAAAAGTGGCAGGAACACCAAAAGAAAAGGTTCTCCCCCTTACTCCTTTAGAATATGCCGAAACACAAAAAACAGGTGAAACCTATTCATCCTTTTTTGAACGGGTCAAAAAGGGAATCTCAGAACTCAAAAATTTTCCATTAAAAAAAGAAAGTACTGTTATTGTGTCTCATCGTGGTGTTTTCTCTGCAATAGAAGCGGCTTTAAATGGGGGAACGGTGGAAGATGCAAAAATAGCTCGACGAGAAAAAGAAAATGCAGGGCATGGTATTATGGGTGAATGGACAATGGGAAATGCAGATGCTCAAATTTCAGGAAAAGATGCGTTTACCCTTTTTGATACCTACGGATTTCCACTGGATCTCACCAAAGAAATTGCTTCAGAACATGGATTTACCGTTGACGAAGAAGGCTTCCAAAAGGAAATGAAAGCCCAAAAAGAGCGGTCTCGGGCAAGCTCCAATTTTGATCGGAAAGGTCAGGGGAATGAAACATTTCAAAATCTTCCTGCTACTGCATTTGTGGGATATACCGAAACACAGTGTGAAACAAAGATTTTGGCGTTGGTCGAATCCGTAGAGACGCATCGCAATGCGTCTTTACCAACAAGCCAACAATACAAAATTGTCTTTGAAAAAACGCCGTTTTATGCCGAAAGCGGAGGACAAGTGGGCGACATGGGAACCATCCAAATCGGCAATACAATGCTTCTCGTTATGGATACCAAAAAACTGGATAATGGAGTTTTTGTGCATACTGTAGAAACGCATTGCAATGAGTCTCTCCAAATCGGTGATACGGTTACTCTTCGTATTGATATTCCTCGTCGAGAACGCATTAAACGGCATCATTCTGGGGCACATTTACTCCATTCGGCACTTAAAAAAGTATTGGGGAATCATGTGGAACAAGCGGGATCTTTGGTAGACGAACATCGTACACGATTTGATTTTTCTCATCCCAAAGCACTTTCAGAAACAGAAATTCGGGCAGTAGAACTCCAAATTTCCGAGTGGGTTACAAATGCTCTTCCGGTTTTTACAAAAGAAATGCCTCTAAAGGAAGCAAAAAAAGCAGGTGCGCAGGCACTTTTTTCGGAAAAATATGGAGATATTGTACGGACTATAAAAATGGGAGACGAAAGCTTTGAGCTTTGCGGTGGAACGCATATTTCCAATACTGCAGAAATTGGGTCGGTAAAAATTCTTTCGGAAAGTTCAGTTGCCAGCGGAATTAGGCGAATAGAAATGGTCGTGGGACAAACGGCTCAAGAACTGTTTTGGGAGAAATATGAAGCAATAGAATTGCTTTCTAAAAAAATGAAAACGTCTCCTGATAAACTGTTTGAAAGAGTAGATTCTCTTTTTTTAGAGAAGAAAACATTGGAAGAAACTCTTAAAAAAGCAGAAAAAGAACTTCTTTCTTTTGAAGCAGATGAAATTTTGCAACGGATAGGAGAAAAAACCCAAAATATTTGTGAGCCATTGCCGACTGCTGATTTACAAAAAATTTCAGCATTAGTAAAAATATTACAAGAAAAAGGTATTCCCACCGTTGCACTTTTTACAGAAGATGGAGGGGTTTCTATTGCCACCAATGGTGAAAAATCTGCAAAGGATTTATTACTCAGTGTTTTGCAATTGTTTGGAGGGAAAGGAGGTGGATCACAAAAATTTGCACAAGGATCTGGAGTAAATATTGAAAAATTTTCGAAAATTCGTGAGATATTTATGGTATAATAGATTTGATTTTTCTTTTTTACGCATGAAAAAACTTTCTTCTTTTGTGGTATTTTTGTTTTTTTTTAGCGCTTGTAGCCTTCCTTTTCAAAATTCTTCGGATTCCATTGATCCCACCGAAAACCCTATTATCGTTCAGTATAAAAATTCTCCTACTTTTATTTCTTGTCAAAACTCTCAAAAAGAAGAAGCCCAATGTCTGAATCGCTTGTTATTTGTTGAAGGTATAAAAAATAGCGATATTACCATTTGTGAAAGTATTACTGATATTCGTGAACGAGATACTTGTAAAAATAAAGTTTTTACAGAGAAATCAGTGAAAGAAAAAAATAAAAAAGGGTGTGAACAAATATCACTTCCGAGCACTCAACAAAATTGCCTCTTACAAGTAGCAATTGAGCAGGCAAAAACAGAAAAAACCCTCTCTTTCTGTGACACATTTCAGGGGGAGCAACAACAAAAATGTATAACAGATGCTGTTTTTTTTATTATTACACAAACAAAAGATTCACAGTGGTGTAAATTTTTATCAACAGAAGTATTACAAAAATCTTGCCTTCGTCAAATTCCTATTTCCTAAAAAAATATACAATATTTAGTCTTTTTCCCATTATATTTCGTTGTTTTTTTTGGTGTTGTGTCTCTATAATCAGTCCGTCATTTTTTTCTTTCTTATGGCACCTCTTCGTATTGCTATTCAAGGTTATGGTCGAATAGGAAGGTTGCTCCATCGTCAAATTATTGAACTGGGAGATTCTGATTTAGAAGTAGTAGCCGTGAATGCGAGAAGTTCTGATACCACTATGCGAGCACATCTTTTAAAACATGATTCTCTTCATGGACGTACATCGGCAGAAATTTCATACGACGCAGAAAATATTATTGTAAATGGGAAACCGGTACGATCTTTTAATATTTCGAATGTTGAAGATTTACCTTGGCGAGAATTAGAAATTGATGTGGTTTTAGAAAGTACTGGAAAGGCAAAAAATAAGGAATTGGCAGGAAAACATATTCTTGCAGGTGCCAAAAAAGTTCTTGTGTCTGCCCCTATGAAAGATGATACTCCCACCTTTGTATTTGGAGTAAATGAGGAAGGAATCACTGATGAAATGACCATTTTATCTAATGCATCGTGTACTACTAATTGTATTGCTCCCCCTATGAAAGTTTTGGAAGATGCGATTGGGATTGAAAATGCGTATGTTTCTTCCATTCATTCATTTACTCATTCTCAAAATCTGCTCGATAATGCTGGATCCGACCTCCGTCGATCCAGAAGTGCTGTACAAAGTATTATTCCTACTACTTCTGGTGCAATGCGTGCTATTTCAAAAGTAATTCCGAGTTTAGAAGGAAAAGTAGATGGTCTTGCTTTTCGAGTGCCAATTGCCACTTCTAGTATTTGTGATATTCGTTTTGTATTTAAAAGAGCTGTTACTGCCGAAGAATTAAATACTCTTATTCGAGAAGCGAGTAAAAAACCAGAACTCCACAATATTTTAGCAATTTCAGATGAAGAGCTCGTTTCCATTGATTTTAAAACAGATTCTCGATCTTCTATTTTAGATACCGCTCTTACAAAAGCAAACGGGAAAAGTGCGCAAATGCTTTTTTGGTATGACAATGAATGGG
>CAIRYL010000096.1 GCA_903882825.1 uncultured Candidatus Peregrinibacteria bacterium
ACAAAATATAAAAATATTTTGTAAGGTTGATTACTATTTTTTATTTTTTCCATGGCTCGAGAGCAAGTTGTTACTTCGCTGGATATTGGAAATGCAAAAATTCGAGTAGTTGTGGGTGTTGTATCACCTGACAAAAAAGAACCTCATATTGTTGGCATTGGGATTTCTCCTTCTTTGGGACTTCGAAAAGGTGCTGTTATAGATGTAGATGAACTAGTATCAAATATTACTGCAGCATTAGAAGATGCTGAACGTATGAGTGGTATCCCTGTTCATCACCTTTTTGTAGGTCTCAGTGGACATCATATTGAATCGGCAAGTTCAAAAGGAATTATTGCTATTTCACAAAAAGAAGTTTCTGAAAATGATATTCGACGTGTTTTAGAAGCTGCACAAAATGCAACACTCCTAAAAAATGGACATATCCTTCGAATTATTCCAAAATCTTTTACTTTAGATGAACAAAAAGATGTAAAAAATCCTCTCGGAATGTCTGGAATTCGATTAGAAGTAGATGCTCACGTGGTAACGGGATCAGCATCTGTTATTAAAAATATTGAAAAATGTGTTCATCAATCAGGCGTAGATATTGATGATATCATTCCTGCCTCTTTAGCAAGTGCAGAAGCAGTTCTCTCAAAACGGCAAAAAGAATTGGGTGTTGTTTCTATAGATATGGGTTCTGATACAACCTCTGTAGTGGTGTATGAAGAAGGAAGTGTGCTTCATTCTCTTGTAATTCCTATTGGAGGGGCAAGCGTTACGAATGATGTGGCAATTGGACTGAGGAGTTCTATTGATGCAGCAGAAAAAATGAAAATTGAATTTGGAACAAATCTTGTGGAAGAAGTTTCAGATCAAGAAGAAATTGATCTTTCAACTATTTCAAAAATTGATTCTCATACTGTTTCTAGAAAACATCTTTCAGAAATTATACAGGCTCGATACTTTGAAATTTTTTCTCTTGTAAAAAATGAACTTCGTAAAGTGGGAAGAGATGGCATGCTTCCCGCAGGAGCTATTCTTTCTGGTGCTGCCATTAAAATGCCTGGGACTCTAGAACTCGCAAGAGAAGCTTTAGAAATTCCAGTCCAAATTGGATTTCCACAAGATATTCAGGGGATGATTGATAAAATAGATGATCCCTCTTATGCCACTGCGATTGGTCTTATTTTGTGGGGTATTCGGCATACGCCTCCTCCTCGATATGGTTTTTCTTTCGGGCTTGGTGGTCTTTTTTCCGGTATAGGAAACCTTTTTAAAAAACTTCTTCCTTAATTTTTCTTTTTTCCCATGGCAGACTCTCGATTAAAAGATATTTTTGCTTCTTCTTCTTCTAGTCTTCGTAAAAACACACGAGGTACAGAAGTGTTATTAGAAGATATGAATCCCGGCGCCATTATTCGCGTAGTGGGAGTAGGAGGATCTGGTGGAAATGCTGTTAATAAAATGGTAGATTCTCAGATTGAAGGTGTGGAATATATTACTATCAATACTGATATACAGGCAATTCATTACTCTAAAGCACCTACAAAAATTAATATTGGGAAAGGTATTACGAAAGGTTTAGGAGCGGGTGCAAATCCTGAAGTAGGACGACAAGCAGCAGAAGAATCTTCTGAAGATATTCGAAAAGCACTACAAGGAAGTGATTTGGTTTTTATTTGTGCGGGGATGGGAGGAGGAACAGGAACGGGAGCCGCTCCCGTAGTTGCAGAAATTGCGAGAGATTTAGGATGCTTAACGGTGGGAGTTGTTACAAAGCCATTTTCTTTTGAAGGAGCTAAACGACGACAAATGGGAATAGATGGATTGAAAAATTTGAGTGATAAAGTAGATACACTTATCACCATCCCAAATGACAGATTACTTTCTCTTATTGATAAAAAAATGCCTCTTACTGAAGCATTTTCAGTAGTTGATGAAGTATTACGACAAGGAATTCAAGGGATTTCAGATCTTATTACGGTACATGGACTTATTAATGTAGATTTTGCAGATGTTCGATCTGTTATGAAAAATGCAGGGTCGGCATTGATGGGTATTGGATTTGGAACAGGAGAAAATAGAGCAGTAGAAGCGGCTCGTGCAGCTATTGAGTCTCCACTACTGGAACGATCGATCGCTGGAGCAAAGGCAGTCCTCTTTAATATTACAGGGGGAACTGATCTTTCAATGTTTGAAATTAACGAAGCAGCAGAAATTATTACAGCAGCCGTTGATCCAGATGCAAATATTATTTTTGGAGCAGTGGTAAACGATTCTTATACTGGTGAAGTAAAATGTACGGTTATTGCTACTGGTTTTGATCAGGATCTCACGATGGAAAGTGGATCAAAATTTTTAGTAAAAAAACCAACAGTACGTCGCCTTATTCGAAGAGGAGAAGATGGAATGCTGCCCACAGGAATTGGATTTTCT
>CAIRYL010000097.1 GCA_903882825.1 uncultured Candidatus Peregrinibacteria bacterium
AAATATCACCTCCCTGAAAAGCTTGAGAGAGAACACCATTCGTTATTCCTTCCGAAAGAGAAAGAAAAAAGAAAAGAGAAGCGGTGCTGGCGAGTAATCCTAAAAATACAAGACTGTATTGAAGTTTTTTTTGCGTAAT
The DNA here is from genome assembly GCA_903882825.1 of uncultured Candidatus Peregrinibacteria bacterium. Taxonomy (GTDB): domain Bacteria; phylum Patescibacteriota; class Gracilibacteria; order CAIRYL01; family CAIRYL01; genus CAIRYL01. Next base: position 140 of record CAIRYL010000097.1, read on the forward strand.
GAGCCGAAATGCAAATCGAAAAGCATCAAAAAATGGCATGTAAAAATTATGAATATCTTTTGTGAAGAATTTTAATACGAAAGAATTTTTTCAAGCTTTTCTTCTCCCGCTACAAAAACGTGAATTGGTTTTCCAAAAAATTCCATTCCCTCAAAAACACAGTTTTTTCCTTTTGTTTGCATTTCTGAAACTTTTGCAGTCCATTTTATATCGAGATCAAAAACAGAAATATCTGCTACAGCACCTTTTTCAAGTGTTCCCCTTTGAATCCCAATGACTTTTGCAGGATTTATCGTCATTTTTTCTACTAATTGCGAAAGGCTTAAATGTCCTGCTTTTACTAAATAGGTATATCCTGCCGCAAAACTGGTTTCTAGTCCTACACTTCCCCAAGTGGCTTCTAAAAACGAACGAAGTTTTTCTGAATGAAGATGTGGAGCGTGATCGGTAGAAATAACCGAAATAGTTCCATTTTTAAGTCCTTCAATAACCGCTTTCTGATGCTCTTTAGAACGAATAGGAGGATACATTTTTGCAAAAGTATTATATCCATTACAAATTTCATCTGTCAGACAAAAATATTGTGGGCAAGTTTCGGCAGTTACCAAAACTCCTCGCTTTTGAAACATTGCAATAAGTTCCACTGCGTTTTTTGTGGAATTATGTAAAAGATGAAGACGACATCCTGTTTTTTCTGCTAAAATAAGATTTTTAAAAACTCCCATATCTTCTGCTTCCGCAGAAATTCCAGGAAGTGCCAAACGTGTAGAAACAGCTCCTTCGTGCATCACTCCATTTCCACTCATATCTTCATTTTGGCAATGACTCATGAGTACTAAACCATGAGTTTTTGCGTAGAGCATGGCTTTTTCTAAAATTCCCTCATTTTGCACGTCTACACCATCATCGGTTACGGCAACAATTCCAGAATTTTTCATTTCCCACATTTCACTCAGCATTTCTCCTTTTTGTCCTTTTGTAATTGCTCCAGATGGAAATAAATTGGCAAGATTCAATTCTTTTGCTCGTTTTATTTGAAATTCAACAGGAGACTGAGAATCGGTAATAGGCGTGGTATTGGGCATAGAAACGACGGAAGTAATTCCTCCGCAAAGAGCTGATTTTAAACCGGTTTCAAGTGTTTCTTTATCTTCTCTTCCTGGTTCTCTTAAATGCACTTGGATATCAATAAGTCCGGGAGTTATTACTTTCCCGGCGAGATTGTATATTTTTGCATTTTTGGGAGGAGATATTTCCCCGCCTCTTTGTGCAATGATTCCGTCTTGGATGAGAACATCACCAATTTCGTCAATCCCGTGTGCCGGGTCAATAATCCGTCCGCCAGAAAGAAGAATGGAATTCATAAAAAATGAGAGAGAAAGTTCAAATAAATTGTGACAAAAAAAGCAAAAAGAGGAAAGGAAAAGTCAAAAAAAGAAGGAGAGCATTTTTTTGATTTGTTATAAGAATGGTTTCTCGCAAAGATGGGAAAAGTCTTTTAATCCTCATTTTCATTTATAAAAAGTTTATTCAGGTACTTTAAGGTTATTTTTTCAAAAACAGAATAGCCAAAAATGCCCATTGCTACTCCGCCTAAAAACCCTGCAATCGTGTGAAATCTTAATAAGAATGTTCCGATCGCACCAAAAAATGCGAAAAGGAAGAATATCCAAAACAATGAACGCCAATACTTATAGAGAAATATCCCCATAAAAACCAACGGCGCGACATGAAGGCTCGGAAAATCACCCAGAGGCGTGCTTTTTGTATATAAGTCTTGTAATGCTTGAAACATTCCCTCGATTATAAATAAATGCGAGTTGGATTCAAACGAAGTGATCATGACTTCCGAAGCTGTGGTTGGAAAAACGATATAAATAGCGTAAGTGACCAAATATACAAATACTACGGAAGTATAAAACGAGAGAACTTGAATCGCGCTCATTCTTCTATTAAATGCGTACAGTATCCCTGAAAATGGAACATAGATAAGACAAGCTATGTATGGCCACATGATATAGATGTTCACGGGTGTCCACGCATCTATAAATGTCCGAAGAGAGGTAGGTTCAAAAAGTCTTCCGCCCAATTCACAAATAGCTTGATACTGTATCATTACAAAATACAGAAGAAAATAAAGAGGAATAAATAAGAGCAGTTTAAACCAAATGCTGTGATTGAGTTTTTTTGATATTTTCAACATAAATCATTTAAATGTGTCACGTACTTACCATATATCTTCATAAGAGTATTTTCTATCTTTTCTGAAGATGGAAAAACTTGAATCTTGATTCCTGCATACTGTATTTTTTCCCTATGAAATTTTTTGTAAAAACACTGGGCTGTAAAATGAATTTTTTAGATTCTGCACGAATTATTGCGGGACTCCAGTCTGCAGGACATATTTTAGTGGATGACGAAACATTTGCAGAACTGGTATTTGTGAATTCTTGCACCGTTACCGCTCGGGCAGATCGGCAAAGTCGTCAGGAAGCATTTAAAAGAGAAAAAGGCGGAAAAGCAGTAGTAATTTTTGGTTGTGGAGTAAAAGTAGATCTTCAAAAATGGAAAACAAATTTTCCAAATGCCCTTATATTTCCAGGAGAACGAGAAATTTTTCAATACTTTGGCGTGGAAGATGGAGAAATACCTTTTGCATCTTCTCATCGTACTCGTGTTCCTATTGCTATTCAAACGGGATGCGATAATGCGTGTACTTTTTGCATTACTCGTATTGCTCGTGGGCGTATTGAGTCTTTCCCCATTGAGAGTATTGTTCGTCAAGTACACCGTGCAGAAGAAGCAGGAATACAA
>CAIRYL010000098.1 GCA_903882825.1 uncultured Candidatus Peregrinibacteria bacterium
ATTTTCCTTTTGTTTTTAAGTATTACCATCCCTTTTGAAGGCGCATATCACCTTTTTTCTCGAGCATTTCATTCCAAAGGAGATGCCCAAACCCCACTTTTTGCGAATGGCATATTTTTATTCACTGCCAGTATTATTCTTTTTTTCTATTCCTCTTTTTCTCCAATTTTTTCCATTGGATTAGCCTATAGTATTGGATTTTTTGCACAATTTTTGTTTTTCAGTATTCGATGTACAAATCTGGGACTTTCCCCACCTCCATCTTCATTTTGGGATACTCTTACCATTTCTACTATTGCATCTAGCATTATGGGACTATTTTTATGGAATATCCCCAATTATGGAATTTTTTGGTTGATAGTGGGAATTTTAGGAGGGGCGATACTGTTTATAATAGGCTGGAAAAGCGGAAGTATTATTTTAAAAAGACGAATGGGAGAGTTTTAAGAAGTACTTATTCCACTTCCACCCTGCAAATTCCGCTTCCTTCTGAGCGAAAATTAGTAATGGAACCGCTATACACACGCGCAATAACGGAAGAAATTTTCCCGTTTATCATCAAAAGACGAATATCATATTTTCGTCCGTCTTCAAGGTAATATGGAGGGCAAAGCTCTTGAAAAAGATACGGTATTTTTTCATCAAAAATTTTTTGAAGTGTTGGATGTGATGGTCTGGGAAAAACTCCTTTTCCCCCGTATGAAAAAAGAGGTTTTGCAATTATTTTCCCTGGTAATTTTTGCTTTATCTCTTCCTCATGATCTATAAAAAAAGAAGCAATTGTCTTTGGAATACAGGAGGAAATATCTTTTTCTTTTTGCAGGAGAAGAAGTGAGCATTTTTCAGAATAAAGCCATTCTTTATAGGTAGTACTCAGGCGTTCTGGAAATAATTTTTCTATTTCTAAAAGCCCCATAAAACGATTTGTATCTTTTAAAAAATCAGAAAAAGGAAGCCGATTATACAAAAAATCAACATTTTCTTTTTTCTTCATAGATGAAGAAGTTTTATTTTCTTGCCATGGTATAAGCGATATTTTCCCATTTTGGAGTTGTATTGTTTCTGCTTCCGCTAAAAAAACAGTTTTTCCATGACTTTGTAAAAAATTACGAAAACTCAGAAATTCTTGTACAAAATGTTGTTCCCCAATATTATCATCGATAATACCAATACGCTCAAATCCTTCACAGGTTTGTAACAGTTCTTGTTCATAATTTTTTTGCACTGCTGTGCCTCCCATATCCTCTGTATAAAAGTGGAGTCCTGCGGGAAAAAATGAAAATTCTATAAGTTTTGGAGCACTTTTTTCTATCCCTCCATGAAAATCAAAACTTGCAAATCGAGGCATTGGATTCGTTTTTATATCCGATGTATTCTCTAAAAATTCGCGAAATATTTCCTGTTGTTCTTTTGGGAAAAAACTCGTTTCTCCAAAATACATCTCATCCATTTCGGCTTTAAAAACAGAAGATTGAGTAATTTTTAAAATTTTTTCCACTGTATTTTTCAGTATTTCAAATGTTTCTTGAGAAATACGAATCTGTTCATTCGCCAAGAGAGGAAGTTTAGAAAGCATGATTCAGATCAATATCATAAAATCTCATTTGGCTCTTATCAAACCGCAGATCGCAATGTCCAATGGGTCCATTTCTATGTTTTCGAACATGAATTTCGGTAATTCCTGGCGTTTCAGAATCTTCATTATAATAATCATCCCTATAAATCATCATCACCACATCTGCATCTTGCTCAATTGCGCCCGAATCACGCAAATCCGAAAGAACAGGGCGTTTGTCATTTCTGGCCTCTACTCCACGAGATAACTGTGAAAGTGCAATAATAGGAACATGGAGTTCCCGAGCAAGAGCTTTAATATTTCTGGAGATTTCTGAAATTTCTTGCACACGATTCCCCAGTAACGTGGGGTTCCCAGTAGACATCAGTTGAAGATAGTCAATAATTAACAGATCTAAACCATGTTCTGCTTGTAATCGCCGAGCTTTTGCCCGTAATTCTGTAATACTCGAATCCACTGTATCATCTATAAAAATAGGAGCCTGTGAAAGTTCATCCATAACGGGACCAATACGCTGAAAATCCGCATCCGAGAGTTTTCCTTTCTGTAATTTCCAAGCATCTACCGCCAGTCGACTCGCAAACATACGATCGACCAGCTGTTCTTTTGACATTTCTAAAGAAAAAACACCGACTACTTTCTTTTCGTGTATGCCAGCGTGAAGGGCAAAGCTTAATGCCAATGCTGTTTTCCCAATAGAAGGACGCGCTGCCAAAATAATAAGGTCAGAAGGCTGAAATCCTCCCAGAATTCGATCGAGTCCTTCATATCCGGAAGGTGTGCCTATTTCGCATCCTTCGCCTTTTTTATCATGTCTATCGGAAAAAATTTCAAAACGTTCTGTTAAAATTTCTTTTAAAGATACAAATTTATTTTTTAAAAATGTTTGTGAAATAGCAAACACTTCTTTTTCAGAAGCTTCTAAAAGCTCATCTACTGGCTTTTTCTCATCATATCCAAATCCAGTAATTTTTTGTCCGGCGGAAATCATTTTTCGAAGTGTAGATTTTGTTTTTACAATTTGAGAATATTCAAAAATATGACTTGCAGAAGGAACAATGGTCGTTAAATCTGCCAAAGCAGAAATTCCGCCCACACTTTCTAATTTCCCTTCGGATGCCAATGCATTTGGAAGAGTAATAAGATCAATGGGTTTCCTTTGTGCCGAAAGTGCCAACATGGATCCATAAATATCTCCATTTACTTTTGAATAAAAATCATCTTTTTTTAAAAAATCAGAAATTTTTATAAGAGACTCTGGATCTAAAAGAATCGATCCCAGCACCGATTGTTCAGCTTCTAGCGCTTGAGGAGGAAGAGAAGGAGGCATGGGTATGAAGAATAAGAAAAAATTTTTAAAATATAGAGGGCAAGGGACAACCTAAAAATATTTTAAAATACATACGGAAAAAGGAACTCTATTGTGTTGATTGCAGAAGAAAAAAACAATAAAAAATTATTGCACGGCATGAAAAATCATCCGCCATGTAGACAAGGCACCATTAGAACGAGAAGGAGAAAGAGAAGTAAAAACTCCAGATTTTTCTAATTCAGTATCGGTTATTTTTAAAATTTCTTCTGGGAAACAACCGGAAAGTCCCAACGCAAAAAATGCAAGCATCCCTTTTGAGATTTGGGCTTCTGCATCACCAAAAATTTGTATCTTCCCGTGAGAATCTTTTTGAACGAATACCCATGCTTTTGAAGCGCATCCTTTTATAGTATTTTTCTCTATTTTTTGTTCTGGTAATACCGGAGGAAGAGATTCAGAAAGTTCCAACAAAAATTGGAAACGCTCTCGTGGAGTATCAAGAGCTTGATATTCTGAAATTAACAATTGGAAAGACGGAGGAAACATAATAAAAAAATTAAAATTTTTGTTTTTGCCACAGTTCATAAAACATTCCTTTTTTTTCAAGAAGTTCTGGAAATGTGCCGATTTCTTTCACTTCCCCTTTTTCCATTACTACAATTTTGTCCATTTTCGTAAGCGTAGAAAGCCTATGCGCAATAACAATTGCCGTAATATTGGTAAAAAAAGTTTGGAGTGATTCTTGAATTTTTTGTTCTGAAGCAA
>CAIRYL010000099.1 GCA_903882825.1 uncultured Candidatus Peregrinibacteria bacterium
GGCTACCTCTGGAGTAACGATTACGGGAAGTAGTAGTAGCGCAAAAATTATAGGATTTGAACGTTTTGGAGGAATTGTAGGAGATTTTTATACTAGTACTATTCTTAATTCTACTTCTACTGCTACGTTTGAAGTGAACTCTTCTTCTTCCAATACCAGTGCGAATTATGTAGGAGGAATAGCCGGAGCAATAGGATCTGCAACCATTCAAAATAGTGCTCACACGGGGAATATTATTTTCCCTACAAATAAAACGGTTAATTATGTAGGAGGAATTGTTGGACATTCTGCAAATTCTACACTTACGAGTTTAAATTTTTCTGGAATAATAAACGCTTCTGATGTTGTGGGGGGAATAGCAGGATATTTATACGATAATGGAACGATAAACAATGTTTCTTCTACTGGTTCTATACAAGCAAGAAGCGTGGTAGGTGGAGTATTAGGAGCGATTGGAGACGGACAATACTGGAGTTGGGTTACGATTTCTGGAAGTAATTCTACAATGCCTATTACAGCGTCGGGAACAACTGTAGGAGGATTCGTAGGGCAATCAAATACACGTGCGACTGTTAATATTTCCTTGTCTTATTCTACTGGAAATGTGGTAGTACAAGCTGGATATGGAGGTATGTCATCAGCTGGAGGTTTTGTGGGATCATTCGTTTTGGGGGCTCAAAAAATATATAAGTCGTATGCTACGGGAAATGTTAGTGCGCCTGGTGGAGGTGTAGGAGGATTTGTAGGGTATGCATGGAGTACTACTTTTGAAGATTGTTATGCAACAGGAAATGCGGCGGGTGGTACTGGACCGTATGGTACAGCAGGTGTAGGAGGATTTATGGGATATGATGAATCTTTTGGTACTGTTGTGAATAGGGTTTATAGTACTGGCGTTGCCACTGGTTCTGGAAGTTATGTAGGAGGTGTTGTTGGATATAGGGGTGTCGGTACAAGTTGTTATTGGAGTTCGGCTAATACTTCATCAAGTGCTGGATGTACTCAGAAAACTCCAACAGAAATGAAATTAAAGTCAACCTTTACGGGATGGGACTTTACCAATACTTGGAAAATAACAGAAGGAACCACATATCCTTATTTATAAATCTTTTTTTATACTTTATCCTTTTTTCTTATGAAAATTTTTTCCTCTTTTGTTTTTTTATTATTTGGTACGGTATTATTTTCAGGGTGTACTTTTTGGGGACAAAATCCTTCTTCATCTTCTACACCCGAAGGAATTGAAGGATTACTTTCAAAAGTTCCTTCTGAATATAAAACTACTCTTCAATTTGGATCATGTTATACAAAAGCAGTAGAAAATTGTCTTCAACCAGAAGTTTTTCAAAAGGTTCAAGAAAAACAAAGTGTAGAGGATTGTACACAATTATTATCCCCCGAAGCCCAGCTCCTCTGTAAAAATAATTTTTATAAAATGCAGGCAAATCAAAAACAAGATCCTACTATTTGTGAAAATTTAGATACGGAAGATGCGAAACGACTCTGCAAACAGGGACTTATTTTTACCCTTGCTCTCAATAAAAAGGATACTTCTCTGTGTAATCAACTAGAAGGAGGTCAAAAATCCGACTGTATTGTGTCAGTGGCAAGCCAATTAGTAATATCTACTGGCGAAAAAAAATGGTGTGATGCAATCCAAGATGCGGTTTCCAAAAATAATTGTATCGCTCTGTTAAAAATGAAGAGGTAAATTTCCCATTGCCATTTTGTTTTTTGCGCTGTATGATGGGGCTAGCAAACCAGGTTGAAAGGTAGTTACAGCGTACCGGACGGAAAAATGCACCATTTTCTCGGAAGGAATCGCCCTCCTTGCACAGGATATGCGAAATTTTTCTTTTTTACGGTACGGTTATGGCGAAAAAAATTTTTGTTGGGAATCTCTCTTGGACACTTACCAATGATGAGTTGAAATCTCTTTTTGAAGAGTTCGGAATAGTAGAAGATGCTTTTATTATTACTGATCGAGAAACACGACGGTCGAAAGGGTTTGGTTTTGTAACCATGACCAATGACACCGAAGCAGATGCTGCCATTGATGCTCTTAATGGAAGCGATATGAAAGGTCGACCACTTGTAGTAAACGAGGCTCGTCCACAAGAAAATGATGGCGCTCGGGGCGGAAGTGCACCACGTCGATCATTTACTCCACGAGGAGATAATAATAGAGGCGGAGATCGTTCTTGGTAATTTTTCTATTCGAAAGAAAGGGTGCAATTTTTCGAAGAAATAAAAAAGAAGCATTGTAAAAAATGCTTCTTTTTTTGTTTTAAATTTTTAGACAGGTGTGAGAAAAAAGTTGCTAAAAAGTAAAGTTGACAGGTGTAATTTTTTTGGTGTCTAAAAAGTGTGGTTTATATAGTATAGAACTGTAGAAACTCTTACTTCATTTTTATGGGTTAATAGACAAAAACAGGGTGGTTTTTTGAAGGAATTAAGAGGGAGGGTTAATGGAAAAAAGGAGTGTGGTGAA
>CAIRYL010000100.1 GCA_903882825.1 uncultured Candidatus Peregrinibacteria bacterium
AAAATAAAAAAGGAAAAAATACTCAAAAAAGTGAAGATAATACTTTTTTCCAAAAATGCAGGAGGATGCTCAAGCCCGATAAAAAGAAGGATAATTGCAGAAGCAGAAGGGAACCCTGCTACCAGTGCACCTCCCTTTCCTCCTTTTTTTTCGGTAATAACAGTAACCAAAAACGCTACCGCAGCCGTAAGAAAAATTTTAAAAAGCATTGAAAAAAACACAAAACAAAAATTGTTCTGTGTGAGACCTCGCCATGGCGGGGGGTACCATCTCACTTTTACCATCTTGTATTCCAACGGAATCAAAAAGGTCTTATTTGTTTTGTACAACGCGCAAAAATTTCCAAAAACGCGGTGGAGTCTTTTATTTCCGCTTATTACGGAATTTCTTTCCACTCCCCTTTCTCTTTTTTTTGCAGAAGAGAGAAATACGCGGGTGATAACCGCTTACAGGGATTTTAAAATTCAAAATCATCTTCTGAACAGCTGTATATTTGCGTTTTTATAAGGAAAAAGCAAGTACGGTTTCTGTTCTTCGTTTCTCTTTTTCTTTTTTCACATCAGGATATTGAAGAAATACTGCATCTTCGGGTATTATTGGGATGATACTTTTCTTTTTTTATGCCATTCCCTATTTCTGACCCCCTTAAAAATACTGCACCATACGCCTTTGCCGAAGTAGATAAATTAGTACATGCTCTGCGGGAACAAGGAGTAACGCCTCTTGATTTTGGGGTTGGTGACCCAACAGAACCAACACCAGAATTTATACGAAAAGCTCTGCAAAAAGGTGCCGATATACACGCCACCAGCGGATACCCTTCTTATATTGGACAAAAAAGTTTTTTACAATCGGCGTGCGACTATATGCAACGACGATTTGGAGTGGATCTTGATATTACTACAGAAATTACTTCTAATATTGGTGCAAAAGAAGCGGTTTTTCATTTTTCATTGGGACATTTAAACGCCGGAGATTTAGTAATTATCCCTTCTCCTGGGTACCCTCCTATGCGCACTGGAACGCGTTTTTGTAGAGCAGAAATTTATTCAGTGGGACTATTTGAAGAAAATGATTTCCTGATTGATTATGAAAGTATTCCCAAGGAAATTGCCGAGCGCGCAAAAATTTTATGGCTCAATTATCCAAATTCCCCTACTGGAAAAACCGCCAGTGTAGAATGGTATACAGGGCTTATTGAGTGGGCACAGAAGTACAATATTATTTTGGCATGTGATGAAGGGTGTTATATTGATATTTATTTTCATGGAGAAAAACCACATTCTATTTTGGAAATTACCAAAAAAGGAGTTATTTGTTTTTATTCACTCTCGAAACGAAATAATATGACCGGATACCGCATTGGGTTTGTTTGTGGAGACAAAGAACTTATTGATACTTTTAAAAAAGTAAAAACAAATATCGATTCAGGAACGCCAAATTTTGTGCAAGAAGCAGGAAGAGTGGCACTTGAAAATGACGAACATACCGAATATATGCGTCAGCAATATCAACAAAAAAAAGATATGTTATTGCCAGCACTGAAAAAAGCAGGACTTCCCACTCCAAAAGGAGATGCTACTTTTTATATTTGGCAAAAAGCGCCAGAGGGGATGACGGGAGTAGAACTCGCGAAAAAACTTCTTTCTCCAGAAATTGGAATTGTAACAACGCCTGGTGCATGGATTTCAGAAGAAGATAGTAGAACTGGGAAAAATCCAGGAGAACACTATGTTCGGTTTGCATTGGTTGCGCCTTTATCAGACGTGGAAGAAGCAGTAAAAAGGTTAGAGAAATTACAATTTTAATGAGGAAGTATCGTCATTAAAAAAATTTTACTAATTTCTTCCTTTCAGATGATCCGGAAATAATTTCCACGCTCATTTTTGTTATTTTTTTTAAAAATTTTTCAAGAACTGCATTTGCCTTCCCTTTTTCTGGCGGTGCAGAAACGAAAATTTTCCAGGTTTCGTCTTCCATTTGTTCTTTTATTTCGGTTTTTTGGGCGCTTGGAATCACCTTTATTGCCAAATAAAACGGAGGAATTTGAGATTGTATATGCGCTAAAAAAAGCTCTTCGGGAGTCATTGTACTTTTTCATAAAAAAGCCCGTCTTCCAGCCCTTGTGACTTTTTGTAGTGTTTTTCACTCTTCCCCACCAATCGGAACCCACATTTTTCATAAATATGAATTGCCGGAAAATTCTCTGCAAACACGTCTAAAACCACTTTTTGTACCTCTAATTCTTTAAATGCAATTTTGAGCATTTCTTTGGTTATAGCCGTTGCCAAACCTTTTCCCCAACTTTCTTTTTCCCCCAATACTATTCCAAACCGCGCTACGTGTGGGCGTTCTTTGTCTATTACGAGGGAAGTATTTCCAATGGGTTTTTTCTCGCTGTTTAAAATCGTTAAAAAAAGTCCCCACAAGTTGGTAGTCGTCCAATCGTAATACCACTGTTCATCTGCACGGCTTAAAGGCGGATTTATGGGTAAAAATTTCGTAATTTCTTCGTTATTCATCCATTTCATCCAGTGCTCAATATCACTTTCTGTATGGTTTCTCAGGAAAAAATTTCTTCCCTTCAATGGCTTTTGCGGGGAAAAAAGTTTTCGACGCAAAAATGCGACGGTTTTTTCTTCCTGGCAGAGTCCTTTCAGGTTTTCGTACCGCCAATCTTCTATTTTTGCACGGTTTCCTGAAAGTAAAATTTCTGGCACGCTTTCCCCATTCCAGACTTCTGGACGAGTATATTGCGGATATTCTTTGGCTCCAAAAAGTGAGAGCGAAAAACTTTCATTTTCGTGCGATTCTTCTTTTCCGAGTGTTCCTGGCAAAAGCCGTGTTACCGCATCTATTACTGCCAATGCGGGAATTTCGCCTCCGGTAAAAATACTTTCGCCCACGCAAATGGTTTCGTCTACCTCTTTTTCCAAAACCCGTTCGTCTATGCCTTCGTAATGCCCACACAGTAAAATTTTAGGCGACGGATCTTTGGAAAGCCGTTCGGCGGTACGTTGGGTAAAAGGGTTTCCAGTAGGGCTTAAAAAAATTACTCGCGCGTTGGGATATGTTTCTTTTACATTTTTAATGGCGTCTGCCACGGGTTCGCACTGCATAACCATACCCGCACCTCCTCCGTATGGGCTATCATCCACTTTTTTATGAATATCTTTAGAAAAATCCCGAATATCGGTGATTCCCACCGAAAAAACGCCTTTTTCTTGTGCTTTTTTCAGCAAAGAGCTTTGGAGAGGAGAGGTAAAAAAGCTAGGGAAAAGGGTAAGAATATGGAAGTGCATGGGGAAGAAAGGGGTGACAGATTTTAGGATGAGGGATTTGGGATGTTCCATTACCCCCCTTATAAGGGGGGTGTCCGAAGGGCGGGGGAAATTCAGAGAATTGACTATTTCTTTGCGAGGTCGTGAGGAAGGACTATGAATCATTATTTTTTTCAAAAAGTTGTAATAGATTTTTTTCCCAGGACTTATCACATCCCATATCTAAAAGATTAACATGAGACTCCTTCATATATTGAAGTAGATTATTAACAAGTTCTGAATGAGGGCTGAGAACCTTTAAAAATAATGCTACTATATTGATGGCACTTAAAATTTTTCCATTTCCTTGGATATAATTTGTTCCTTTTGGAATTATGATCTTTTTTATCTCTCTATTCCAAAGCCTCCCGTGATGCGCACAAATGTTTCGAATATCATTCAACATTACCAGCCAAGAGGTAATAAGACTTTCATCAAAGCCATAGTGATGAGCTATTTTTTGACGAAGTGGACGCTGTAAATTTTTAAAAATTTCAATGGCATCTCGAAAATACAGGGTTTCCATTAGTATCCAACTAGGGGGGAAATCTTTGTGATCAGAATATTTTCTATAAAACTCTTTTATTACCCCATCTTTATTTTTCATTTTATTGATGTGTTTTTGAAGCCGATCTTTGAATTTTGAATGATCAAATGTTTTGATAAAATTTTTTGAATCTATGAACCAATACGGATTGATTGCTTCTTCTGATATCTCATTCGTCAAAAGAGATTTTAGAGAAAGCTCTATTCGTTCAATCGCATCAAAAAAAGAAGCCTTTATTTTTCTATCAAATACATACAAGTTGAGAATTTGTTCAAAGGTAATATTTTTATGAAAAATATTCGTTTTTATATCTTGAAATGATTTAAAATATGCAGAAAGGTGATAGTATCCAATAAAAGAAAGTTTATTTTTAATTAAAATTTCATCATTTACAACAAGTCCACGAGACCTTAATTTTGCTATTTGTTGCTCAATAGATTCTGATGGTTTTTTGTAAACTTTTGACATAGAAGAAAGAATGAAATATAATCAGAAAAGCATTAGCACCTTTCACGCCTCTTTTTAAAATGCGCACCCTGAAAGGTCATAGAAAGCCTTCTCGCAAGAGGAGGCTTTTTTTCTTTCTGCTCGATTTGCCTTGGACAGAGAAGTAAAAAAGTCTGGAAAGAGGGTGAGGATGTGAAAGTGCATGGGGATTTAGGAGAGTTTTAAAGTGGTGGGATTCGACCACTTTGGAATTCTAACCCCCACGAATTCGAGGGGGTTAAAATATTCGTTATGGAGTCGTTCCCAAATTCCAAGATATTCAATGATATCTTTCCTCCTCATCCAGCTCGCAATAAGGATATTGGCATCGCCAAATTTTTTCCCCATGTCCGTAAGAGAAATATATTTTTCTCCTGCGGTTTCTAAAATACGGATAGGATTGCCTTGAACGGTTATGGAGGGCATAGGGAAGGGATGAAATTTTAAAATTTCACGAATTTGAGAGAATTAAAATAGATGGATCTAAATCATCTGCAATAAATGATCTTAATGCAATAGTCTTTGGGGTTTTGGATCCAAATGTTTCTTCACGATCTTTAACTTCTGCCTCTAATACATTTTTAAATTCTTCTAAAAAAGAAATTTCTTTTTTAACATCTGTTATCTCCTGATACCTTTGATACCTATTAGAGAAAACCTTTCTCATCGTAACTAATATGAAAAATGTATCATTTTTTATAAAAATATTTTTTATCTCATAGGGATCTAAGAGATGGAAATAAGCAATTTTACCACCTAGAAAATTATTATTCATCAGCATCTGTAAATCATGCCCAGCCCCACCATTTTGAAGGATTGGAATAATTTGATTCTTAACTTCATTTTTTATATCTATATCGACTAATTGCTGGGCTTTCTCTTCGACAAAATTTAAAAAAGTACTCCATTCTGGTTCTTCTTTTCCCCTATAACCCAATGAATAATAATCTCCTTTCCATCCCCCGAAGAAATGAGTGTCTTTTCTATGTAAATCTGATGGGAAAGTATTATTCTGTATTAAAATTTCTACATAATCTTTCGCTTCTTGTAAAATGGAACCTTTATCTTTTTTAAAAAGAGATTCTTTAGAAAAATGCAAAAACATTCCGAAAACATGAAGAATGATAAAAAAGTCGGTATACTCTTTTGTATCCCACTTTTGTTGTACATCTTTTAAATTTTCAAAAAACTCTTCATCAGAATGATTACTGTAATACCAAAGTTTTTGCCAAGTTTTCTCACTTTCAGATAATTGAACACTTATTTTCCTCTTTATCTCTATAGTTTCATAATCCGATAAGCTTTCACCCATTAATATTTTCTTCAAAATATCAACTTCAAAATATTGGCATCCATAGAAGCGATAATAATCATATTTTTTCATACAAGATTTAGAATCTGTTTTATTGGGATCTTTAAAATATTGATTAAAAACCTCAGGAGATAGTCTTCCACTTTTATATTCAATATATACCATTACAAACTCACACAAAATATTTCCAAGCTCATCATTAGGGTGTTCACTACTTCCTAAAAGCGCTTGAATGTTGAGATTTTTAAAAAAATATTCAAAAGCAGAAAACGCCTGATTAATAAGTCTCAGATTATTATATCCTGATTGAACAAATACTTTCATTAAAATCGTATTTATTTTTTCTGAATACTGCTTTAAAGCTGGGTCACTCGTCTCTTGTACAAAATCTATAATCGCTTCTTCTGGACTCGATTCAATTTTAAATTCTTGTCCAACAAGTTTTTCCTTCTTTTCGGTATATTCTGTTTTCTTTTTACCATCTGATAATATTTTCTCTTCATCTGCGACAAGAATTATTTTTTGATCTTGAAATTCTACTAAATGTGTTAAATATCCCATAAGTTCCGCCATAGGAATACAACAACGCTCTAAATCATCAAAAATTATTATTGTATCTGTAAAACTTCCTAAAATATTAATTATATCGCCTTTATCAAAAGGAAGCTTATTTAGAAGATTATTAAGTATAGTGAAAGAGAAATTTGAAATATTTTCCATTTTTTTATTCCAATTCCAATTAAAGCATGATTTTTTACTTTTTGCATAGCCTTTTAATAGATTGGGAATTATTTTTTCATTGATCTCAGAAGTTTTTGAAAGCCCATATAAGCTAATATGGAGGAATTTTTTTTTCTCTTCATTTTCTAAATTGGAAATATATTTTTTTATAAAATGTGTTTTTCCACTCCCCCACGATCCTTTTAAAAGTACTGCAAAAGGCGTGGAGTTTTTATTATCACAATAATAATTTTTTAAATAATTTTCGATATGGGTATTTTTAGAAATTTCCATGAAAGCTTGCTTAAATATCCCTTCCATTATCCCAAACCCATTCCCACTTTACCACCACAAAACTCCTCCAACCCCCCGCGCCTTGTTCAAGCGCCCCGTCTTTGCGAGCTTGCGAAGCAATCCATGCTCCTCTGGATCACTTCGTCGTCGTTCCTCCTCAAAGGTGACGGGAGTTTTTACCTCCACAAAAACCTTTTTTCCCTCTTGAAAAATGTCGTAAGTGTATTACAATGGTATCACTTTTTCTGTATTTATGATTTCTTCTGTTTCTTCGCAAAAAGTACCACAAAACCCCTTTTCTCTTCGGTTTCGGGAAAGCACCAAAAAAAATCTGGAGACCTTTGCACGATGCTCTCGAAGGAGTAAAGCGGATATTGTAAACGAAGCCGTGGAATATTACATTTCCGTGCAAAACCAAAAAGTGGAAGCATTAAAAAAAATTCTCCCCTCAACCCAGTATTCTCATGAAGAAATTCTGCAACTGCGTAGCCTTTTGGATGCCGGAGAAAACAGCGGAGATCCTGTTGTAATGCCCAGCATAGAAGAAGTGAAGACATTGGCGAATAAAAAATATAACCGCGCTTAATGGATATAAAACTTTCTCCGCTGGCACGGGAAGACCTGGGAGATATATGGCATTACATCGCCTTGGACAATGAAGAAAAGGCAACAGAATTAGTCGTTGCTCTTCAAAAACGTATTCAAGAACTTTCCGATTTTCCTTCCTTGGGCGTACACCGAAAATGGCTAAAAAAAGATGAACGAATGCTTATTGTGGGAAACTATAATATTTTTTACCGCACCAAACGAGAATTCATCCTTATCCTGCGTATTCTTCACGGGAATAGAGAAATAAAGGATTTTTTCTAAATACTACTCCAACGCTCCCCTTACCCCCTGCGCTTTGTGCAAGGTTTCCTCGTATTCTTGCTCTGCGTCAGACACCACCGTAAGCCCACCTCCAACGCGCAGTGAAAGCGTTTCTCCCTCTTTTTCAATCGTGCGAATAAGAATATTAAAATCCGCTTCGCCAGAAAACGAAATATAGCCAGCAGATCCACAATAAAAATTTCGAGAAGAAATTTCTTCTTCTGCTAAAATTTTCATGGTTTCCACTTTTGGTGCGCCCGTAATGGTTCCGCCAGGAAATATCGCTTTTATGAGGTCAAAAACCGTTTTTTGGTCGTCTAAAATTCCTACAATATCACTCACCAAATGCATTACGCTCGCATAGCGCTCAATACGCCCGAGTTCCGACACTTGCACACTTCCAAATTTTGCAATGCGCCCAAAATCGTTGCGCAACAGGTCTACCAGCATAATGTGCTCCGCGTTTTCTTTGGCAGAATTTTTCAGCTCGTCTTCTAAAATTTTGTCTTCCTCTTTATTTTGGCTTCTTTTACGCGTTCCGGCAATAGGCTGGGTAAAAATGGTATGGTTTTTGGTAAGAGAAAAAAGCCGTTCGGGAGAACAGGATACAAGGGAAAATTTTTCGTGGGCGGTGTTCAGGAAATCCCCAAAAAACATCATGGGAGCTGGATTTTTTTCTGCCAATGCACAAAAAATATCCCAAGAACGGGAAGATGATTCTGCTGTAAATTTTTGGGAGAAGTTGATTTGGAAACTTCGCCCCTCCAGAAGCGCTTTTTGACAAGAATGGAAGCGAGCAAAATACTCTTCTTTTTCAATTTCTGGAGTCCATGCAGAAACCTGAGGAACCGGAATATTGGCTTTTTTTTGAGCATTTTCCAAAATTTTTTGTTGTATCTGTTCGCGTTTTTCCTGAAAATCTCGCTCATTTTTTTCCCAAGAAAAATACCATAATTTTTTTGTTTGATGATGAAACACCATTCCTGCTTCATATTCTGCAAAAACCGCAGTGGGAAGAAGAGAATTTATTTTTTTATTTATGGGTATATTTTCCCATTGCCGAACGCAGTCATACGAAAATGCCCCGCAAAACCCTCCAGTAAACGGAAAAGGAATATTTTTTGGAATACTTTTCCGCTGTTTTTGTAAGTCCTCAAATCGGCTTTCTAATGTTTTTAAAAATTCTGTTTCTATATGTTTTGCCGTCCACCATTTTTGTATTGTAAGCGGGAAAAACGAAAATTCTCCGGCAGAAGTCCCCGAATACAAAAGCATTGAGGATTCTTTTTGGAAAAGAGGGAAAACAGAAAGAGGAGAAGCCCACGAAAGAACACTATAAAAAAACTGCAACACGAATAGAAAAAATACCTTTTGTATAGTACGGCGTACAGAATATGGTTTACAAGAAAGAAAAAAAACGGTACAATAGCCAGAAATTTTACTATTTTTATGGCAGGAGAAAACGCAGAAACAGGAACAGGAAATAAGGGAAATGAAGTAATACTTTCAGTAGGGGAAGCAAAAGCATTGTATAAGTTATTAGCTCAACAAGTAGATTGTAATCCAAGCAGAACACCAGAACCACAAGACAACGCTTTATTACAAGCACTACAAGCAAAGCTAGAACAAGATAAGGAAAACTTTCCTGTAGTCGTGACACAAATATCTGGTACCGATAAACGCAGTGGTGATATGGAGGCGGAGTATACTCCTTCAGAAATAAATTTTATTAGTGATATAAATACCACTATAAAACCAGGAGAAAGCATAAATATACCGTATGGGAAAGCAGGAGAAAATAAAGGAACATTAACGGAATACCAACCTGCAAATATAACCCTCCACAATAATTCTGGAAAAGAAATTCTTCTGAAAATATCTCCCCAATCTTCAGGCTTTAGAATAGAAGAAAAAGGATTTTTGGGAATAAATCCAAAAATCAACGGAGATATTTCTCTTTCTGTATCTTTTAAAAATGGACAATGGAAAAGCGAGGATACAGGATTAAAATGGGGAATTGACAATAATGACAATAATAGGAGTCTTGTTCAAACGGGTGATTATAAAAACAATCCTCGCTATACGGTACAATACGATTCTACAAAAAATACGCTTACGGTACAACCAGTCGCACCGGTTTTACCAAAACCTTAAAATACTCTTCTAAAGCATGAATTCCCTTCGTCTTGTACCCCTCCTCGGAGTGTGAGCATCATCAGGGAAGAGGAAATTTCGGCAGGAGAAAGCCCCGTCCTTTTCAGAATTTCGTCAAATGGAGTCGCTTCGTTTTGCAGTGCTTCCCATATTTTTTTCTCAACGGTATTTTCGAGTACAAAATGTTGTACTGGTGCGGTTTTTTGTGAAATTTGATATTCTTCCAAAATATCCGATGGCGTCATTACGAGTTTTGCTTCTCCTTTTTGAATAAGTCTATTGGGTCCTTCTGTAGTTTTTATACGAATATTTCCAGGAACCGCAAAAACATCTTTCCCCTGTGAAAGTGCTTCATGCGCGGTAATAATGGATCCTGATTTTTCATTTCCTTCTACCACCAACACCCCCTGTGCAAATCCAGAAATAAGGCGATTTCGACGAGGAAAATGAAAACTTTCCGGACCGCTCCCCAATGGAAATTCAGAAAATAAAACGCCATGCGCTTCAATGCTTTCTGCAAGCGCTCTATGAACAGATGGGTAAATAACATCTATTCCTGTTCCCCAAAACGCAATTGTTCGCCCTCCCGATTGAATCGCTATTTTATGTGCTTCGGCATCAATCCCCGATGCCATACCCGAAACAATGGTAAATCCTGCTTGTACCAATTCTGGCACAAAATCTTGCACTACTTGTATCCCTGATGATGATGGTTTTCTGGTTCCCACTACCGCCAGTGAAAGCCCATCCGAAGGAAGAAGATTTCCTTTTGCAAACAGAAAAACCGGAGCATCTGATATTTCTTGTAAAGCTCTCGGAAATATTTCATCTTCGCAAAAAAGTAGCTGTGCCCCAGATTTTTCATACGATTTTTGAATATTTTCAAATGATACATTTTTTCTTTTTTTTACAAGCGATTCCAAAGATCGAGCAGAAATTCCCGCATTTAAAAATGATTCCGGAGAAAATTGTTCCCACGCCGTGCGAAGATCTCCAAACGCTGTTTTTAAAATTTGTATGCGATCAATCGTTAAAAAATCAACCGATGCCCACAAAAGACGAGTATTCAAATCCATAGCTACTACAAAAACAAGAACAGTATAACGTTTTTTAAAAATACCAAAAACCGAAAAAGCTTTCCCGTTTCCATTCTTTCTGTAAAAATTATTCGGCTTTTTAGAACGCATGGAAAAAACTTCTCTTTTTTTTCTTCTTTCGGTTTTTGCGGGAAGTTTCTATGCCCTTCAAGGCGCACTCCTCGCAAAATATGCGCGCGCAATGGATGGGCTTTCGGTAGCGGTATATCGCAATGGATCATTTCTGATTACCATGATCCCCCTTTTATGGTTTGCCGGATGGGAAGAAATTGAAAAAGTACAATACCTATGGCAAACATTTTTGTTTTCCGGAATATTTGGAGCCGTAGGACTTTCTTTTTCACTCGGCGCTCAAAAATATCTTCCCGTTGGAATTGTTTCGAGTATGAGCCAAATGAGCCCTTTATTTTTAATTCTCTGGGGAATTCTTTGGAAATCTGAATTTTTAAGTACTGCAGAAATACTTTTTATAGGAATTTTAATAACAGGAGTCATTATTTTAGTACGTCAAAAACATCATCTTCCTCATTTACAAGAAAAAACCGGAATTGGACTTTCTTTTACCCTTATTTCTGCCATTGGATCGAGCCTAACAGCATTTTTTATAGACAATGCCGTAGAACAGATGAGCCCTTTTGCCGTTGCCTATTTTTGGGAAGGAAGTATTGCAATATTTGCATTTTTATTCGTGATGATACGAGAAAAAGCAGGGTTTGGAGATTTTAAACGCGTTTCTTTTGAGAAAATAAAAAAAATCGCATGGGCATCAAGCCCCACCATTTTGGCAAGTGTTGCATTCCCTTTTGCTATGAGTTTGGGAATAGCAGGACTTGCGGGAAGTATTGTAAATGCCACCGGCGTATTAGTAATAACAGGACTCGGATTTTTGTTTTATAACGAAAAACTAAAAAAATTACAGATCGTTGGAATCGCCATTATTGTGGTGGGAATGATAGGAATGAAGTTTGTAGGATAAAAAGATTGCATAGTTATTTTTGTAGTTTTCTTGTATTTTAAAATCTCTTTCCTGTTTTTTTATATGCTTAAAAAACGTATTATTCCTTGTTTAGATATAAAAAATGGACGGACGGTAAAAGGTATAAATTTTCAAAACCTACAAGATGCAGGAGACGCTATAGAGCTGGCAAAAATATATTCGGATGCAGGAGCTGATGAACTGGTATTTTTAGATATTTCAGCGACTGGAGAAGGAAGAAAAACAGTGGCAAACTTTGCAGAACAAGTAGCCCAATCTATTTCTATTCCGTTTACTATTGGTGGTGGAATTACCAGCGTACAAAGTGCACGGGATGTTATTTTAGCAGGAGCCGATAAAGTCGCCGTGAATTCGGCTTCATTTTTACGTCCTCAACTCATTACAGAGCTTTCTAACGCTTTCGGTTCGCAAGCAGTAGTACTCGCCATTGATGTAAAAAAAAATATTCATCATACTCCTCATTTTTGGGAAGTTTTTATATCTGGTGGGAAAATTCCAACGGGAAAAAATGTATTAGAATGGGCACTAGAAGCGGAAAAATTGGGAGCAGGAGAAATTTTACTCACCACTATGGACCACGATGGCACCAAACAGGGGTTTGATATTTCTCTTACAAACGCTGTATGTTCCGTGGTTTCTATTCCTGTTATTGCATCCGGTGGAGGTGGAAAAAAAGAACACTTTGAAGATATTTTTACAAAAACGCCCGCTACGGGCGCATTGGCAGCCAGTATTTTTCATTTTGGAGAAATTTCTATTCCCCATCTCAAATCTTTTTTACGAGAAAGAGGAATCCCATTACGGTAACATTTCGTATTGTGCCTGTACTTCACTGGCAGAAATACCTTTCTGAAAGAGTTGTACTCCATCTATATTTCCTACAAAAATATCACTTTC
>CAIRYL010000101.1 GCA_903882825.1 uncultured Candidatus Peregrinibacteria bacterium
AAAATAAAAAAATAAGTGCAAATTATCTCTTTTTTAAAAATGATTGCAAGAGAATTTTTCCTCATTTTATATCTCTATACTTCTTAAAAAATCCTTCTCCTCAAGTTCTCCCATCAATTTTTGTCCGCTTTTAAAATAACGGTAACACTCTAGAGTTTTCCCATTGCTAAAGTTGTGGAAGAGGAGGAGTGTGAAGAGTGAGACAGAAAATAATCTTTTTTTATACCTTTATGTTTTTAAATATCGCTTATGTTTTAATTATCCTTTGGATTATTGGATTCATTGCGTTCCCCGTAATAGGATGGTTTATTCATATCCTTTTGGTTCTTGCCATTATTTCCATTCTTCTCCGAATTATTAGAGGGAAATAGATTTTTGTGTACAGAAAAAAACCGCTATAAAATAAAAATTACTTCATGAAGACCTCTTTTTCTGATCTCATTTTTGAGGTATTTATAGCGCTTTAAGAACTCTCATCTTTCGAAAGAGGATTGAGCCAATTTGAAACAGTGTCTCCTGAAATCTTAAACTTTGCACATATCCGATGAAAAGAAATCCCATCTGAAACCAAATTTTATAATCTCAAAAGATCCGCAGAAGTAAAATTTTACCAGCGTATTTTTATTATGCAGGAAATATGGTGATTTTTAGTGAGAATTATAGAAACTTTTAGAAGGGAATCATTTTCATAAATTCCAATGGAGAATAGAAACAATACCATGATTGTGTATCAGGCAAAAAACGGAGCTATTGAGCTCCGCGAAGATTTGCGTGCTGGAACTGTTTGGGCAACTCAAAAAGATATTGCCCATGTTTTTGGTGTTACTCCTCAAAATGTAACCATTCACCTCAAACGAATTTATAGCGAAGGGGAGCTAAAAGAAAATTCAACCTGTAAAGAATCCTTACAAGTTCAAATGGAAGGATCCAGAAATATTCGCCGTACCGTAAAATATAACTTGGATGTTCGTATAGCATGAGAGAAAGAAAAGGAAGATTTAAAGCCTTTTTTTAGGGCATTACTGGGGGTGAGAATTTTTGAAGAGCAATCATTCGTTTATTTCCATTTAAAATTTTGTGAATTATAAAACTTGCTTTTACTTCTTCAATAAGAGTAGGGCAACTTTGTATACGAGAATATGTTGATTTTACATATTTAGATCCATCTGGAGATACTGGTATCCCTTCAAAAGCATCAAAAACAATAATGCCACTTTCTGTTAAAATTCTTCTATATTCTTGAAAAAGAGAATGAAAATTTTCACTTTTTTCTTCGTTTGCACTATACCATAATGCTCCTCCTACATCCCAAACAACATCTACCGTATTATCTTTTATAGGAATATTATGAGCATCAAGAGCAAGAAAACAAAATCCATTATCATTACTATTCGCAATGTTTCGTATATTTTTTCGAGTATGCTGTATCCATTCATCTGCCAATATATCTCCTGCTATTACAAGAGAATTTCCACCTAAAACTCTTCGTTTTTTTTTGTCTTTATTCCAAATGGCAAATTCATGAGTAGCTCTATTTGCGCTAGTACTTAAAATTATAGAAGGTTTATCATGAGCAGGAATCAGCCCTCTCTTATACAGTGCATCATACGCACATTGCGCATCTTGAGGACTAAATAAATGCCTATCAGCCAACTCTTTAAAACAGAAATGCTCTCCTTTGATATATTGCATTCTAAGGTTATCTCTTAGATTCAAAAGAAAAATGAAAAAGGTCAAGATTCTCTCTCTTTTTTAAAATATTTCAAGAGA
>CAIRYL010000102.1 GCA_903882825.1 uncultured Candidatus Peregrinibacteria bacterium
TGAGCTTGGCCTTTTTATTTTGTAAAAGAACAAAAAGCCCAATGCTTATATAGGTAATAAATGCAAAAAAAGATAAAACAGAATAAATATTCATCTATCAGATTTAAGAAAGAATAATTCCATTAAATTAAAAGTTTTTTTTCATTTTACTGCTAATAATTTCGGATATTTTCGAAATTTCAATTCTTTCTTGCGTCATGGTATCTCTTTCACGAATAGTAACCATGTTATCTTCTAGGGTTTGATGATCAATTGTAATACAATATGGAGTTCCAATAGCATCTTGGCGACGATAGCGTTTACCAATAGCATCTTTTTCATCATACTGACACATATAATCAAACTTCAATAAATCCATTATTTCTCTTGCTTTTTCTGGCAATCCATCTTTTTTTACCAACGGAAAAATAGCTGCTTTTATAGGAGCCAAAACAGGAGGAATATTTAGTACAACTCTTATTGAACCGTCTTCAAGCTTTTCTTCATTGTATGCGTTGCTGAGAACCGCTAAAAACATTCTATCAACACCAATTGAAGTTTCAACAACATAAGGAACGTAGCTTTCGTTGGTTTCCGGATCGAAAAACTGAAGTTTTTTTCCAGAGTATTTTTGATGTGCACTTAAATCGAAATCAGTTCTGGAGTGAATTCCTTCTAATTCTTTAAACCCAAATGGAAATTCGAATTCAATGTCAGCTGCAGCATTGGCGTAATGAGCTAATTTGTCGTGATCGTGGAAACGATATTTTTCTCTTG
Source organism: uncultured Candidatus Peregrinibacteria bacterium (assembly GCA_903882825.1). Taxonomy (GTDB): domain Bacteria; phylum Patescibacteriota; class Gracilibacteria; order CAIRYL01; family CAIRYL01; genus CAIRYL01. The sequence goes on from CAIRYL010000102.1 coordinate 757, forward strand.
GAATTCCTAAAGAGGTATGCCACTTTATGCGGGCATCTTTCCAAAATTCAAACCATTTTAATTCTTCGCCTGGTTTAACAAAATATTGCATTTCCATTTGTTCAAATTCGCGCATTCGGAATATGAATTGACGGGCAACTATTTCGTTACGGAAAGCTTTTCCAATTTGAGCAATTCCAAAAGGAAGTTTCATTCTTCCTGATTTTTGAACATTCAGGTAGTTTACAAAAATTCCTTGAGCGGTTTCTGGACGAAGGAAAATTTGATTGGAATCTTCACTAACCGAACCCATTTGAGTAGAAAACATCAAATTAAATTGACGCACTTCCGTCCAGTTTTTTGAGCCAGAAACAGGGCAAACAATTCCACATTCTTCAATAAGAGTTTTTATATCAGCTAAATCTCCTTTTTCAAGAGAATCAACAAATCTGGTTTTAATAGAAGTGATTTTTTCTTGATATTCAACAACTCTTTGGTTGGTTGTTCTGTATTGTTGTTCGTCAAAAGTATCCCCAAAACGTTCGGCTGCTTTTTTTACTTCTTTTTGAATTTTTTCTTCTATTTTTTCAACATGATCTTCAATTAAAACATCTGCTCTGTAACGTTTTTTAGAGTCTTTATTGTCGATTAAAGGATCGTTGAAAGCATCAACGTGTCCGGAGGCTTTCCAAATGGTAGGATGCATAAAAATAGCGGTATCAATTCCGACAATATTTTCATGATATTGAACCATCGATTTCCACCAATAGCTTTTAATGTTGTTTTTTAATTCAACGCCGTATTGACCATAGTCGTAAACCGCAGCTAGTCCGTCATAAATTTCGCTTGACGGAAATATAAACCCATACTCTTTAGAATGGGCAATAATTTTCTTAAAAATTTCTTCGTTATTTGCCATATTGCAAACCTACGGGATTTTTTTAAAAAACACAAACCATATTGAAATTTCTATGGCAGGGTGAAAAAAAATAATCCATTCGAATGGAATGGATTATTTAGTAAAAAAATTTAAGAATTTATTTTTTATTTTGATCCATAACATTTAGAGACATTACTTCTTCCATTGTTCTTTTCATATTGTCCGTTGATCCATCCAAGAAGATAACA
>CAIRYL010000103.1 GCA_903882825.1 uncultured Candidatus Peregrinibacteria bacterium
ATCACCTTTTTTCATTTTACCTCCAGCACATCAAAAAAGGAATTACGAGATTTCCTTTTGTTCTTTTTAAAAATATGAGAAGATTTTCCTACTTTTATTATTGAGCATGGTGGAGAAAATTGTTCTTATTGGGCTCAGAGGAACGGGGAAATCACATTTTGGGAGTTTATTGGCAAAATATTTTCAATGGGAACATATTGATATTGATAAAGAGATAGAAAAGCGTGTGGGACAAAAAATACCGGAAATAATCGCCGAAAAAGGATGGGAATATTTTAGAGAACAAGAATACCAAGTGTGTAAAGACTTAGAAAATGCCGAAAAAATAGTGATTTCTACGGGTGGTGGAGCTATTTGTTTTGAGAGAAATGTTCCACTTCTGAAAAAAAATGCCTTTACCGTTTTATTGTTTTCCAGTTTGGAAAATCTGGTAGAACGTTTAGAAAAATCAAAAGACCGTCCACCTCTTACAAAAGCCGCTACGCTTCGAGAAGAAGTGAAAATATTATGGGAAGAACGAAAAGATACATATTTTACCCAAGCAGATTTGGTATTTAAGGCTCAAACGGTATTACCACACCCAGTCCGCAATGTAGAATATAATGCGAATATTTTAGCAAAACGAATTGAAAAAGAAATTTTTCCTACCAGCCTCCAGCGGCCGCCCTTATAGCTTTTTCACAGCTCCAGTTCGTTTCTATTCTTTGTTGTTTTATTTGTTCAGATACATTTTCTGGACACAAATTTTGTTTATTTGGGTAAAGCTTTTCACCGTAAACTCCCCATGCAAGCGTTACCAATACTAACGATAATCCAATAGTATTTATTATTTTTTTTAAGGCTCTCCTTAGGGTCATCTGACTTCTCAATAGGGTCATCTTGATCATAAGAATTTTCTTCTTTTTTTTCCATAAAAAATTATAAAACTATTTCTCTTTTTTGATGATATATTAAAAAGGAGAAGTAAATTGTATTTTAAAAAACGTATATGTCAAACCATTTTCAAAATTTTCAATATTCTGTCCCTCTGGCTCCTTTGTGTACTTTTCATATTGGAGGAAATGCGGATATGTTGGTTGAAATACACACCAAAGAAGATCTTCAAAACGCCATTTTATGGGCACAGAAAAATAAAGTACCATTTTTCCCACTAGGAGGAGGTTCAAACCTGGTATTTGCAGATGAAGGATTTCGAGGGATGATACTGCATTTTCAAAATAAAAATATCCTTTTTCAAAATGAGAACAGTACTTTTATAGTCGAGGCGGGGACAAAAAACTCTCTGTTGTATCAATTTGCTAAAAAACAAAATTTTGATTTTTCGGTGTGGAATAGCATTCCCGGAACATTAGGCGGTGCCGTGTGTGGAAACGCAGGAATTCCAGGATCAGAAATGGAAAAATTGGTAGTGTGTGCTACCGTTTTTCATATTCCAGAACAACAGTTTTGCACTGTTGATCATAATTTTTTTAAATTTTCATATCGTAAAAGCGTTTTTCATGATCCAGAATTTCAAAAAAAATATATTTTGTGGGACACAACACTTCATCTTCCCCATCTTCCAGAAGAGGAAATTACCAATAATGCTAAAAATTTACTCGCCAAAAGAAAAGAAAAACAACCGTGGGGATTTACCGGCGGAAGTTTTTTTAAAAATCCAACCGAAGGTCCTGCAGGGTATTTTTTAGACCAGGTGGGTGCAAAACAAATGCGAGTAGGAGATGCTTTTTTTTCTGAAAAACATGCTAATTTTTTAATGAATGCCGGAAATGCTACGCAAAAAGAAGTCGTAGAACTCGCGAAAAAAGGGATGCAAGCGGTATATGAAAAGTTTGGAATAGTATTGCACCCAGAAGTTCGTATTATAGACGAATTTGGGAATCTGAAAGATTTTTAGTTTTTGTTTTCCAGTAGTTCCAATTGGCTTCTTCGTGTCCGGGAAGCGCATTGTAAATATCTAGTGGCATCTGAAGGGCTTGGCATTCGCCAATAATTGCCCCTCCAGCTTTACTAATAATAAGATTACTGATTGCATATATTTGAGACATATCTTCTATCCATGTAAAAAAATGAATTTCTGGAAATGGAGGAAATATATTTTTTAAAAATTTCTCATTTTTCCCCGTTATAATAATGTATATTGCATTGCTTTTGTGAATTTCCCAATATTTCCAAAAAACTTCTTCTTCATTCCCAAATAAAAAATGGTGGAATAAAAATGTAAAAATAGGTGCATCCCCTGTAATCCCCATATTTTTCTGAATATCTTCTCGTTCTATTTCTGAATAATTTTTTGCCTGCAGAATATTTTTAGGAAGTGGAAAATCGCAAATAGCATAATGTTTTTGGGGGATGTTTTTTTGAAGATAATTTTTTGCGTGTGTATCAAGGCAAAAAATTCTGGTACTTTCTCCCCATGTCCAAAAAAAATGTGGAGCATAATAATCGGTAATAAAGATAGTTTTATTTATTTTTTCGGGAAGAATACTATCTATCACTTCAGAAAGAAGAGGATTTGTAAGAAAAATTTCATCTGGAAGTTTTTTTTGAAAACATTTTTTTAAAAATGAAGAAAATGATTTTTTTAAAATCCAACGTATAAAAAATGAAGAATTTTTCGTATTCCCTATTTTATAAAAAATTTTCCAAAGAAAAGGCTTCCGAGAAATAAAATTCCAAAATTTTGTTATTATTCGTGCTCCACTGGAAACCTCTGCTATATCAAATATTTTTACAATATTTCCTTTCAATTCTTCTCGCTCTTGAAGTCCTTTTGCTGCGGTATTATGACCATTTCCCCAAGATGCCGTAAAAATAAAAATAGTGCCCACTTCATCCATCATACACAACAATAAATATGCAAACCTTTTTTTCAGGATCTCTTAAAATATTATATTAAAAAAAATTGAATTTTCAATGGTCAGAATAAACCATGTATGAAAAAATACGAGTAGTATTTTTTTATTTTTTTATGTCAATTACCAAAAATATTGCGATTTTAGAAGGGGATGGAATCGGACCAGAAGTGATGGAAGAAGCAATTCGCGTTATGAATGCGATTGAAAAAAAATTTGGGCACCGATTTATGTGTACTTCTGCTTGGGTAGGTGGAGCGGGAATAGATAATGCTGGAAAAGCACTTCCTGAGGAAACTTTAAAAATTTGTGAGCAATCAGACGCGATTCTTTTTGGGTCAGTCGGCGGTCCCAAATGGGAACCACTTCCCCCCAACGAACAACCAGAACGAGGAGCTCTTTTACCATTACGAAAACATTTTGGTTTATTTGCAAATCTTCGTCCGGCACGTATTTTTAAAGGGCTTTCTCATGCCTCTCCTTTAAAATGTCGCATTGCAAAAGCAGGGTTCGATTTTTTAGTAATTCGGGAATTAACTGGGGGAATTTATTTTGGAGAAAAGGGATCTGATGAAAATTCGGCATGGGATATTATGAAATATACCGTTCCAGAAATTGAACGTATTGCACGAGTGGCATTTGAAAGTGCCAAAAAACGAAAAGGGAAAGTGACTTCGGTCGATAAAGCAAATGTTCTGCAAACCTCCATACTGTGGAGAAAAACGGTAGAGCGTATTCATGCACAAGAATTTCCAGAAATTACTTTAGAGCATTTGTATATTGATAATGCTTCTATGCAAATTCTTACTCGTCCAGCAGATTTTGATGTTATTGTGACGGAAAATATGTTTGGAGATATTTTATCGGATGAATCTGCTCAAATTTCTGGATCTATTGGGATGCTCGCTTCTGCTTCTCTTTCAGAAAGTGGATTTGGGATGTATGAACCTTCTGGTGGAAGTGCTCCGGATATTGCAGGGAAGGGAATCGCCAATCCTATTGCGCAAATCCTTTCATTAGCAATGATGCTCAAATATTCTTTTGGACTTTTAGAAGAACACGAAGCGATTAATGATGCCATCCAACAGGTTTTAGATGAAGGATACCGTACGGGAGATATTTTTAGTGGGAGTGAAGAGGAAAAAAGAATTGGTACGAAAGAAATGGGAATGAGAATTACGAAAAAAATAGTATAAAAAATTATGAAATCCTTTTTCCCAATTTTTCGGCATTGTCCAGAATTGGTATATTTAGACTCTGGGGCGAGTGCGCAAAAACCAAAATGTGTATTAGAGGCGACAAAAAATTTTTGTGAAACGGAGTATGCCAATATTCACAGAGGCGTATATGCACTCTCTCTTGCTTCCACGGCGCGATATGAAAATGCCAGAAAAACCGTTTCCGCATTTTTAGGAATTTCACCATCGGAGCTTGTTTTTACTAAAAATGGTACAGAAGCTTCTAATATTTTCGTTTCAGCTTTTGGAAAATCGCTTTCTGCTGGTGATGAAGTCATTTTGCCCATTTCTGAGCATCATGCAAATTTTGTTCCATGGCTGAGGCTTACAAAAGAGAAAGGCATTATTCTTAAATTTGTAGAACCGGACATACATGGAATTTTTACAGTGGAAGATTTTGAAAAGCTGATTTCTGAACGTACCAAGTGTATTGCGGTCGCGCATGTTTCAAATGTGACTGGACAAATTTTTCCACTGAAATCTCTTTCCCATATCGCACATACAGCTGGGGCAATTCTTTTTGTAGATGCGTGCCAAAGTATTCCTCATATTGTTCCAAATTTCTGGGAAATGGGTGTAGATGCTGGATTTTTTACGGGACATAAAATAGGTGCAGGTGCAACGGGTGGGCTTTTTGCAAAACATGAAATCCTTCAAACCCTTGATCCACTGCTGGTAGGTGGAGACAGTATCATAGACGTCACTTCTGAAGGATATACTCTGCTTCCCCCACCAGAGCGTTTTGAATCAGGAACTCCCGCTCTTGAAAATATAGTGGGGCTTGCGAGAGCTGTGGAATTTTTACAAGAAATGCGTTCTACAAAAGAACTTCAAAACCACGAAATTCAACTCCTTTCCATCCTTTTAAAGGGTCTTCAAGAAATACCAGATGTACAAATTATAGGACCACAAAATATTTATGACCGATCTGGACTTGTATCTTTTTTTCATCCTCATATTCATCATTTAGACATAAATACCTATTTAGCAGAACATCACATTTGCGTGAGGAGCGGCTTTCATTGTGCGAATCCTTTGCATCACTTTTTAAAAATTCCCGGAACGGTGCGCGCAAGCGTTTGGATGTATAATACCGAAAAAGATATTGAAATATTTTTGAAAGAGCTGAAAAACGCGATTTCTCTTTTTTTACCATGATCGATTTCAAAAAAAAAATTGGTATTTTTGGTTTCGGAGTAGAAGGAAAATCTCTCTATCAGTGGATGAAAAAGCATGGGGCCGAACATATTTTTGTATTTGATGAAAAAGAACAAGACCAGGATACGGGCTCCCATTTCTCAAATTTTTCAAAACTAACAGAATGTGACATTATTTTTCGTTCACCAGGAATCCGACCAGAAAAAATACAAAATCTTATAAATGCTCAATGTAAAAATTCTTCATTCCCAAAAGCACCAGAAATAACGTCTTCCACCGAATATTTTTTTAAAAATTCCCCGACTCGAAATATTATTGGAGTTACTGGAACAAAGGGGAAAGGAACCACCGCGACGCTTATTTTTGAAATACTGAAAACGGCACAAAAACACGTGTTTTTAGGTGGGAATATCGGCACTCCTATTTTTGATTTTTTTGATGAAATTACTGCGGAGTCATGGGTGGTACTCGAACTTTCATCTTTTCAATTATTTGATACAGATTTTTCTCCTCCGTATGCCGTGCTTCTCAGAACCGACTCCGAACATCTGGATTGGCATACAAACGTGGAAGAATACCGATTTTCAAAACAAAATCTTTTTCGGTTTCAATGTTCGGCAGATACTTTGGTGGTTTTTGGAGAATCTGATATTTGCTTTGAAATGGCAAAAGTTTCGAGTGCCAAAAAAATATGGATTTGCCCAAATATTTCCGCCGGAAACAGCAGTGAAATGACCATTAAAAAAGGGAAAGTCATGCTTGATACACATGAGATTTTCCCGATTTCTTCTATTCGCTTACGGGGAAAATTTCATTATGAAAATGTGCTTTCCGCAGTGGCAATTGCCAAAACAATTGGAATTTCCAATACCCATATCCAATCCACCATAGAAAATTTTTATGGACTCCCGATGCGATGCGAAATGGAGGCGGAGAAAAATGGGATTCAGTTTTTTAATGATTCATTTTCTACTATTCCAGAAACCACCATTGCCTCACTTTCAATATTTGGAACGCCTGTATATCTTATTGTAGGAGGAAGCGAAAAATATTCTGATTTTACCACATTGGCTTATGAATGTGCTCGTCATCCATATCTTAAAAAAATACTGCTCATAGGGGAAACGGCTCCTCGTATTTTAGAGGCACTGCAACATCAAAAATCTCAAATTCCTACGGTACTTTTTCCATCTCCTGGTTTTCCAAAAGGGCAAGGAGGAGAGCAAGTATTGTTAGAAGTTTTTAAAATAATCAAGAAAGAGGCACTTTCTGGAGAGAATGTATTATTTTCTCCTGCATGTGCGAGTTTTGATCTTTTTGAAAATTATAAAAAACGAGGAAAAATATTTAATGAGTATGTTCGATTGTTTCCGTCTTTGTAAAAAATTCTTCCAGTTGGTGAGTAACAGAAGAAAGTAAAAATTTTTCTTCTGCGAGTTTTTTTGCACTTTCTGCCATCGTTTGTAAATATAAACGATTTTCCCAGACTATTTTTATTTTTTGAGCAAGATCAAAGGCATTTTTTGGTTCAAAAAAGAGTGCATTTTCTCGGTCGGTAAAAATATGCATGGGCATTCCAATAGCTGAAATAATAAGACATTTGCCTGCCATAGCACCTTCTATAGGAACCCTTCCAAATGGTTCTTTTTCCGTAGAGGCATGTACAACGATATCAATCTTTTCAAATGCTTTTTCTGGTGGCACAAAGCCACAAAAGAAAATATTATTTTCTAAATGATTCATTTTTACATATATTTTTAGCCCTTCGTAAAATTCAAGTGTTTTGGGGTCATGCTCTGTTGGTTCGCCAAATACAAAAAATTGTGCATCGGGAAAGGTTTCTAAAAATATTTTTGCAGATTTCACAAAGATATGTTGCCCTTTCCATTCATCAATTCGACCGAGAATTCCAATTTTTAAGGGTCTTTGTGATATTTCTTCTGTAATAAAAGGTGGGATATGAGCAAATTTTTGAGGATCAACACCGTTTGGGATAATTATTGTTTTTTCTGCTGGGACACCAGCCTCTCGTAAATATTGTGAAACATCTTCAGAACACGCGAGGACTTGAAAACATCTTTTGGAAAAAAGGCGTAAAAATAATGAAGGTGCCGTAAAATCGTGTGCGAAAAAAGAGAATTGAATGTGTTTTGGCAAAAATATTAAACACAGCCCTGCAATTAAAAATGTTCGTACGGTGTTGGCATGTACATGGGTAATTTGTTCCTCTGCTATTGTTTTTTTTAATTCCCATGATGCACGGATCCATCGCCCAATACTTTGTATAGAAAATGGTTTTAATTGCGGTAAAAAAACAGAAAGCATTCGAAAAGAAGAATTTACTTCGAGTTCTTCTGTCCATTTTTTCCAAACTCCAGATCTCACATTTCCAAGCCCTATAATATATTCTTGAGTCTGTGATTTTTTTTCTCGTATACTTTTAAAAAAGTCTAAAGAAAAAAGCTCGGCTCCTCCTAAAATATCTCCATTCTCCAGATATAAAATTTTTGAAGTCATATCATACAAAAAATCAAACGGTATTATACACATTTTTGAAAAGAGAAATAGAATGTACGAAAATGCCATTCCACTTGCTTGACTCATTTTTTTTTGCAAAAATAAATATTGTTTTATGAAAAAAATCTCTATTTTGTTTTCGGCTTTTTTTGTTTTCTTTTTTTCTGGATGTGGAGAAACGGCAACTCCTGCGTCTGATCCAGCATTGATTTTTCAACAAAAAATGTTTACGGTAGGAATTCCTACCAATTGGGAGGTTTTTCCAGAAACCATTACCAGCGATAAAGGGGTAGATTTTGGAGCAAGAGACCCTAATGGATTCGGGAAAATTGAAACAGTTCTTGCCGTGAGTAGTGAAGATATTCTTCCTAATGCCTCTCTGGAGAGGTTCACAATGCAGTCTTTGGAAAATATTCGTTTAAAATCGCAGAATTTTCAAAAACAATCGGAAGAACCCTTGAGTTTAGATGGAATTCCTGCAACATTTGTTCGGTATACGGATAGAAATGTGGTAGATCTTTCACAATTGCAGTTTTCAAGTATTTTCACTATTCATAATGGAAAGGCTTTTGTAGCCGTTATGTCCATGGATTACGAAAAAACGGCAGATGAAAAACAGAAGTTAGAGGAGATATTAAAGTCGTTCCGCATAAAAACCGGAGACGTCTCTCCATCACCCTCGGCTTCTTAAAAACATGGCGATGTGGCCAAGTGGTAAGGCAGGAGCCTGCAAAGCTCCCATCCGGCGGTTCGAATCCGCCCGTCGCCTCCAGTTTTAAAAAACAAAAAAGGGATCAAAGATCCCTTTTTTTGTATAGAAATGATTTTTCTCTTTTATAAGAGTTCTTTATGAATAGCCTCGAGTGCTATTTTTACATTCTCTTCATCAATGACTGCTGAAATATTTAATTCAGTTGCTCCTTGAGAAATCATTTTTAAATTAATATTGGCATTTCCAAGTGCGGTAAAAATACGTCCTGCAATCCCTGGGACACCTGTCATTTCTGTTCCAATGACGGCTAAAATAGCTTTTTTCCGCTCTTCTTCTACCCTACAAAAAGGGGAAAGTTCTTGAATGACTTTTTCTAAAGAAGGATTATTTCCATTTACGGTAACGGAAACAGATGCTTCAGACGTAGAAATAAGATCGATAGAAATTTCATAATCAGAAAAAATCTTGAAAATTTTATCCATAAATCCGTGCCCTGCCATTTCAAATGAATGCATGGTAAGCACTGTAATACTTTTTTTTGCAGTTACAGATTTAAAAGGACGATTTGTTTTTTTGCCATTGGCAGTAATAGCTGTTCCAGGATTTTCGGGGTTCATAGTGTTTTTAATACGCACTGGAATATTGTGTTGTACAGCGGGCCAAATAGTTTGTGGATGAATAACCTTTGCTCCAAAATTCGCAAGCTCTGAAGCTTCTTCAAATGAGAGTATTTCTAGTGAAATAGCATCGGATACGAGTCGTGGATCGGCAGAAAGTATTCCATTTACATCTGTCCAAATTTGAATTTCTTCTGCATTACAAGCACTTCCTACTAAAGATGCCGTAAAGTCAGAATATCCACGCCCTACCGCGCCCACAATTCCACCGGGAATACGTCCAAAAAACCCTGTTATAACTGGTATTTTCCCTTCTAAAAGGAGTGGTTCTATTCGATTTTTCAGTGCTTCTTGTACTTTTTCAAAAAATTTTCTATTTACTACTTTTATTCCACTCGGGACAATATCCTCAAGATTTACAAATTCACTCTGAAATCCTCTGTCTTGTAAATGAGCGGAAAGGAGGTATGCAGAAAGGATTTCTCCAAGTGCCACAATCTGATCGTGTGAACGAGGTGAAATTTCTTGAATAATGGCAATGGCTTCTAAAAATTCATAGAGTTTTTGTATTTGAGTTTCAATAAATCCTCGAGTTAAGGCCTGTCGTTCGGCATCGTTTATAAGATTTTGCAGTGCAAAAAAATGTTTTTCTTTTATGGTATCTAATATTTTTTGTACATCTTCCATTTTTCCTGCTTTGGCATGAGCTCCAGCAGAAATGAGAAGATCGGTTATTCCAGACATTGCGGAAACCACCACTGATTTTACTTCTGTATTGCGAGTCAGAATATCAGCCACTTGGGTAATATTTTCTGCAGAACCCATAGAAGTTCCTCCAAATTTATATGAAAACATAGGTATCATGAAAAAGTAATTATATTCTTGCGGAAATGGAAATGATTTTCAAATGTTTCCAGAAAGTTCTTTTACTTTTTCTTCTCGATTTTTTGCTTTTAAAATTTCCGTTCCGACTAATACTGCATGGGCATTACTCGCAAAAAGAGCAATATCTTGAGCTGTTTTTATACCACTTTCAGCCACAAAAATACGAGAAGCGAGAAGATGTGGATGTGTTTGAGAAATTTCTTGAAAAACATTTTTAAAATGTGAGGCATCAGTGGAGAGAGTTTTAAAATCTCTATTATTAATACCAATAATACGAGCAGAAGTTTTTTCTAATACTTCAATACATTCTTCTTTTGTGTGTGTTTCTACGAGTGCATCCAGCCCCAATGAATCACAAATTTCTAAAAATTCTTGAATTCTTGAAAGAGAAAGAATGCTCCGCATTAAAAGAACCGCATCTGCTTTATATTTGTATGTTTCATATATTTGAGAAACATCTATAATAAAATCTTTTCGAAGAATGGGAATAGGCGTATTTTCTCGAGTTTTTCTCATATTTTCGATATTCCCACCAAAAAACTTTTCATCTGTAATAACTGAAATCGCAGATGCTCCATTGGCGGTATATATTTTTGCCAGTTCTTCTATGGTGTCACTGTTCCGAAAAAGCGTTCCCTCGGTTGGGGAACAGGGCTTTATTTCTGCGATAAGATGTGGATTTTTTTGTTTTTTCTGAAGAGTATTATAAAAAAGATGGTCTCGTTTTAAGGAATTTAAAACAGAAGGTTTTGAAGAAAAAGAAATGGTTTTCCATTTTTCTTGTACTATTTGCTGAAGAATGTTGCTGAAATTTTCTAAAGGAAAAGATAATCCAAGCGTATGTGCCATTGCGTTTTGAGGCGCACAAAGCCCAGTAAAAATTTCAAATTGTGCCATTCCTTGAAATAAAAACATTGTTTCTCCGCTTATAATTTTTGCACCTGATTCTTGTGCATCTTGTAAAAATTTCGTTATGCGTGGGGTATATACAATGTCAAATGCAGTATGATGACTTTTCCAAAAATTTTTAGGAATGGCAGATTCGTTTTTGTGTGGTCCTTGCATTCCGAGCGAAGTGGTATTTATCACTAGATCAATATCTTCTGGATTTGGGAAGGAGTCTGAGGAAATGGTTTGTACATTTACAAATTCTTGGGCACATTTTTGTGCTTTTTCTGGTGTTCTGTTCCAAAGAAAAATTTTACCAATATTTGCCTTTTCGAGTGCGTACAAAATAGCACGTGTAGCCCCTCCTGCGCCGAGCACTACAGCTGTTTTTTCTCTTGGATCATATTCATGTGTGAGTGATTGGAAAAATCCTTTCCAATCGGTATTTTCGCCTACTAATTTCCCATTTTTCCAAAAAATAGTATTTACAGCACCAATTTTTTTAGCAGAATCTTCCAATACATCCAGATAGGGAAGAACTACTTCTTTATAAGGAACGCTTACCGAAAGTCCAGAAATTTTTTGAGTTCGTACATTTTGCGCAAAAAATTCTGCAAGTGTTGAGGGCGATATTTCAAAGCGCTTGTATACGGCAGGAATTCCCCATTGTAAAAATCCAGCAGTATGAAGAGCCGGAGAAAGAGAGTGCGAAGCCGGATAAGCAAGAATTCCAAATACTAACGGTATATCACTTTTTATATTTTCCATAGACAGAAGAAAGAACGAATGCACTGTACCGAAAAACTTTTTTTAAAAAAAGTTTGACAAAAAAACGAGGAAGAATAGAGTAGTGCATTTTTTAAAAAAATATGAGCGGAAAGCTCAATAAATCTATATATTCAGCAGAAAAAAACACTTTTTTTACAGGGAAAACGGAATTGGATAAAAGTTTTCATCATACATATGCACCAATAACCCGCTCCCAAGTGAAAAAAATTAGGAAGATGGGGATAGTTATTCCCCAAAATCTCGCTTCTTCTCTACATGCTATAGGCATAACAGATGGGAAAGTAGATTTTTTATCGGTACTTTCAACAGATGCCCAAATAGTAAATGCACTTCTTGCACATTTTCAAAATCTGGTGAAGGCTTGTTTTCCAAATATTACCGATGCTCGTGATATTTGTGCCAACACACATGCTTCATTAGTCGAACTGGTTTTTTTAGGTATTCATGGGCAAGAAAAGCTTCCATCTTGGGACAATATTCCAACGGTTACTACAATACAACATTCTCCTTGTCACCGTAGTAGGTCCGACACTTTAGTATCGATTACGCGACCCCCAAAAGACCCAAATACCAGTTTATAATTGTGTTTCCCCAAAAAAGCGCTAAAAACATGGAAATCAATAAAAATGGACCAAATGGAACTTGGGCACCTCTGCCTTTTTGTATCATTACAAAAACACCTATACATGATCCTAAAAAATATGCCAAAAAAAGAGCGATAATAACGCCTTTCCATCCCAATACCAGCCCCATTATAATTCCAAAATCTATATCTCCTTCTCCTACCCAATCCCCCCTACTGGTAAATATAAAACGAGAAAGAAGAATCTGACTTCCAAAAAATACCGTCGGAATAAGTGCTCCTAAAAATGCGTCTTTCCAAGAAGGAGTAAACGGGAATATTAAAAAAAGAAGAGCTATTCCAATCGCAGGAATAGAAATAACACGATGAACTTCTGTCGAAAAAAGATCTGAAAAAAATAAAATATGTGAAAAAAATCCGAGGAGTAAAAAATACGATGCTTTTGCAACGTCTGCGCCTGAAAGAAGAGATTCTAAAGAAATGCCAGAAACGAAAAATAAAAATACCCACAGCGCTCCCATGGTAATTTCCCCTAATGGATAATGCCATGAAATACAATCGCTACAATATCGGCATTTTCCTCGTAAAAATATCCAAGAGAAAAGGGGTACAAGATCCCAAAAACCCAGAAGATGCTTACATTTTGGGCACTGAGACCTTCCTCCTAAAATTCCGTCTTGTTCGCTGTGAAGTCGTAAAACCACCACATTGGCAAAACTCCCAAAAAAGAGACCAATGCCAAAAAGAAAAATAAAGAAGAGAAGATTTGCGAAGTCCATGAAGAAAAAAGAAGTAAATTTTTTTATATCTCTCGCGGTGGAGAATCTTCAAATCGTAAACTTTTTGGCTTTGTAGGACATGCTTCAACGCACATGCCACAGTCTTTGCAGTGTTCTATATCTATTCCGGTCATTGCTCCTTTTTCATCTAAAACAATGGCATCATCAGGACATACTGGCCAGCAAAGTCCGCAATTAATACAGGTTTCTTTCTCGAAAATTAATTTTTTAGGAACCCAGTTTCCCGTAATGTATTTTTTTGCATTTCCAGCTTCTGCCATTACGGCACCTTCTGGAATTTCTCTCCATGAATTTTTTTCAGAAAAATCTGGTTTTTGAGAATTTTTCATCTCCATTGTTCTCCGAATAGTAACGGACTTTCTCGCTTTTATAGCATTTTCAGAAGGCATAACAAAAAAACAAAGTATTTCTATTCTACGAAAATATGAATGGAAAGTCATCTTTTGTTTTTTAATTTCTTCAAAAGTATCGAAAATATCAGAGAAGTGTTTATTTTTGAAGATATTCGAGCTTTTCTAAAAATAAAAAAATGAGTAATATTTCTTTTGTGTTTTCTTTCTCTCATATGCCTCTTAAAATTTGTGTTCCCATTGTTCCCACTTCCCTTTCTCATCTTTTAGAGATCATGAAAAAAAGTGCTCAAAAAGCTGATATTTTGGAAATTTGGATGGGGGAACTTTCGGCTGAGGAGCGTTTTTATGATGTAATTTTTGCGCTGAAAAAACAGCTCAATATCCCACTGCTCATAAATGTAAAAGGTCCCGAAGAAAAAGGAAATTTTACGGGCACTTCGGAAGAAAAAATGGAAATTTATAAAGAGTGCATACAGCGAGGTGCTGAATATATAGACGTTGATTATGAATTTTCTCCAAAACTTCTTCAAAAAATACAAGAAGAAAAATTAACCTCCAACCTGATTCTTTCTGCACATTTTTTCCGGGGAACCCCTTCTTTACCATCGCTTTTAAGTCGTGTAGAAAAAATGAAAGAACGAGGAGCAAATATTGTAAAAATTGCCGCTTTTGCCCAAGAACCAAAGGATCTGATAACACTTTTACGATTAGCAGAAAATTTACAGCGTTCTCAAACACCATTTATTGCTATTTCTATGGGTGAAATAGGGAAACCATCCCGCTTTTTATCTTCTTTTTTCGGCGCAGAGATGACGTTTGCACCTCTTGAGAAAAAAGATTCTTCTGCTCCAGGACAAATAATAATAGATGATATGCGGGAAGTGTGGCAAAAAATTTGTCTTTAAAAACTTGGTATGTCTAGTATGCCTGTTCTTACCGGAACTAAAAATCCAATACTTCGTGAAATATCTATTCCTATTGTAAAAATAGATAAAAATATAGGAAAACTCATTAAAAAAATGGGAGAAACTGTAAAAAAAGAAAAAGGAGTGGGGCTTGCGGCTCCGCAAGTGGGTGAAAATGTTCGAATTATTGTGGCGCAAATAAATGGAAAACAATTTTTACCAATGATCAATCCAGAAATTATAGAATTTTCAATAGAAACAGAATTAGGAGAAGAAGGTTGTTTAAGCGTTCCTGGAGAATTTGGGAAAGTTTGGCGATCCAAAGAAATTGTCGTTTCATTTTGGGATGAAAATGCGATTGTAAAAAAACTTCGTTTACGAGATTTTAATGCTCGCATTGTTCAGCACGAAATTGACCATTTAAATGGGATTCTTTTCGTAGATCGTTTGGCAGAAGTTTTAAAAAA
>CAIRYL010000104.1 GCA_903882825.1 uncultured Candidatus Peregrinibacteria bacterium
AAATATTGTAGAATTTTATAATAGTGAAATGGAAAATCTTCAAAAAAAAATTGCTGAAGAACATGGTATAAAACTCCTTTCTCATAGCATGACACTTATTGCGGAAACTTGTAAACAATGTAAAAAATAGATTTTTTGCTTTTTTTATTGTGATTCTCCCTTTAAAATGAAGATAAATTTTGTTTTTGGTAGAAAAAAATCTTATTTTTTTATTTTTATATGCCTTCTGCACTTCCTATTTCTCTTGAAAAACTAGAAGAAATAGCACAAAAATACGGAACACCCTTTCATCTTTATGATGAAAAAATAATAAAAAACAGAGCACAAAAACTAAAAAATGCTTTTAAAAAAACTAACGGATTTCGTCAATATTTTGCAGTAAAAGGAAATCCAAATCCTCAGATTTTAAAAATTTTTTCTGCCGAAGGCTTTGGGATGGATACTTCTAGCATTGCTGAATTAGAGCTCTGCAAACGAATTGGAATTTCTGGAGAGAATATTATGTTTTCTTCCAATGGAACCAGTATTTTAGACTTTCAAAAAGCGTACGAACTGGGGGCGATTATTAATATTGATGATATTTCCCTAATTGATATTTTACGGGAAGCTGTTCCAAAATTTCCGGAACTTATTTGTTTTCGTATTAATCCGGGAAACCTGAAAAAAGGGAATGAAATTATTGGGAATCCTATAGAAGCAAAATTTGGAATTACAATGGATCAAATTCTTCCAGCATACCGAAAAGCTCAAGAGCTCGGTGCAAAAAGATTTGGAATTCATACTATGACCGGTTCCAATATGCTTGATGAACAATATTTTCCGGAAACCGCCATTCTTCTTTCAAATATTGCACTTCAATTACAAAAAGAACTGGGCATTACGGTAGAATTTATAAATATTGGAGGTGGGTTTGGAATTCCATATCGCCCAAATGATCATGATTTAGATATAGAAAAAATAGGATCTGATATTGAAAAAGTACTCCATACAACATTTGGGGAAAACCCACCAAAACTCTTTACAGAAAGTGGACGCTGGCCAATAGGACCAGCAGGATGGCTTGTAACCAGAGTAAATAATAAAAAAGAGATTTATAAAAAATATGCCGTAATGGATGCGTGTATGGCAGATTTAATGCGTCCTGGAATGTATGGTGCATATCACCATATTACTGTTCCGGGGAAAGAAAATGAAAATACAGAAAAAATAGATGTTGTAGGATCCCTCTGTGAAAACAATGATAAATTTGCTATTGATCGTGAATTACCAAAATTGGAACGAGGGGATTTATTGGTTATTCATGATACAGGAGCCCACGGAAGAGCTATGTGTTTTAATTACAATGGGAAACTCAGAACACAAGAAGTGTTACTGCAAGAGGATGGCACCACCAGACTTATACGAAGAAAAGAAACACTCGAAGATTACTTTGCGACTCTTCTTTTTTAATATTTTTGTATGAATAATATTTTTTTAATAGGACCTCCAGGAGCTGGAAAAACTTCTGTAGGTATTGCACTTGGGGAAATTTTAAATATGTCTATCTTTGATATTGATGATGATTATTTAGAGCCATTTTGGGGAGAAACCGTTGCTCAAAAATTAGAAAAATTAGGAGATGAAGAATTTATAAAAGCTGAAGGAGAAGCACTTATTCAGCTTCATATCGAAAATACTATTGTTTCTCTTTCTGGATCAAACCCCTTGCATTCACTTTCAATGCAACACTGTAAAAATATTGGGGAAATAATCTTTTTAGATACTCCAAAGTCAATAATTTTAGATCGCATGGATCAAATGAAGGTAAATCGTATTATTGGAATGTCCGGAGATAACCCAAAATCTCTTTCCGAAATTTTAGATTATCGTGCACAGTTTTATGAAAAATATTACGATAAAAGAATTATTGTTACCGAAGGCGAAACTCCTTCCCAAATTGCTCAAAAAATCGTAAATATTCTTAAAAAAAATGAAAATTTTACGAGTACTCGGGAGGAAAATATTGATTCTTCAGAAAAATTTAATTTTTTAGATGTTGTAAAAAAAGGGCTTTCTCCAAATGGTGGACTTTTTGTCCCTGAAAAATTTCCAGAACCTTTTCTTATTTCTGAAATCAAGAGATTGTCTCCCCTCTCTTATACAGAACGTTGTATTCGTATTTTTGAAAAATTTCCACTGGCGAATATTTCTCCACAAGATCTCCGAAAAATGGTAGAAAATGCGTATGAAAAAAATTTCCATCATCCAAATATTTGTTCAGTACGCCATCTTAAAAATTCTGAATATCTTTTAGATCTTTTCCATGGACCAACTGCTTCGTTTAAAGATATGGCGCTTCAATTAACTCCATATTTTTTTGAACGAGCAATACAAGAAGAAAATAAAGAATACCTTATTCTTACGGCTACTTCTGGAGATACCGGTATTGCTGCCATTGAAGGATTTAAAAGAATTCCTAAAGTTTCTGTAATGGTGATGTACCCGGAAAAAGGGGTAAGTGTTTTGCAAAAAGCACAAATGCAAACCGTAGAAGGAGAAAATGTACATGTAATTGGTATAAACGGAGATTTTGATTTTTGTCAAACCACTGCAAAAAATATATTTTCTGATACAGAGTTTCAGAAAATATTAGAAAAAGACTATAATACAAAGCTTTCTGCTGCAAATTCTTTAAATTGGGGACGATTATTACCTCAAATTGCATATTATTTTTCAGGATATTTAGATCTTATAGCACAAAGCGGACTACAAATTGGAGATATGATTGAAGTATGCGTCCCGACTGGAAACTTTGGAGATATTTTAGCAGGTATATATGCAAAAAATTTAGGTCTTCCTATTTCAAAATTTATCTGTGCTTCTAATGAAAATTGTGTGCTAACCGATTTTTTCAATACCGGTATTTACGATCTCAGAAATAGACCACTGATAATAACCAGTTCTCCTTCTATAGATATATTGAAATCTTCTAACTTAGAACGATTTTTATTTTTTATTTCAAATGGCAATAAACATTTCGTAAGTGAATGTTATAAAAACCTTGAAGAAAAAAGATTTTTTGAGGTTCCAAAAGAAATAAAAATAAAAATGGACGAGTATATTCTTTCTCATTTTTGTTCTGAATCAGAATGTTTAAAAACCATACAAGAAACATTTCAAAATACAGGAAAACTTGTAGATCCTCATACGGCAATTGCTATTACGGTTTCTGACAAAACAAATACCAATGGAAAATTACCTCGTCTTATTTTATCTACGGCGCATTTTTGGAAATTTTTACCGACCGTAGCAAAAAGCATAGGATATATCGATGAGGGAAAAAATGAAGACGATCTTATACAATACATGACCCATAAAATCCCAAATGAAAAAATACATCCGCAATTAGATGGAATTCTTCAAAAGAAAAAAATTCACACAAATATTCTTCCTGCAGAAAAAAATGCAATTCAGGAAGAAATTTTACGTTTTTTAAGAAAATAAATCTCTATTATTTTGTTTTTGGAGCATACGGATTTTTTCCAGCTGATCGATATTCCATTTTAATACCTGTTCCGTGAAAGCCAAAAGTATCTCGTAAACGATGCTCTAAGTAGCGTTGGTATGAAAAATGGAGTAATGAAAGTTGTCGTCCGAAAAATATAAAATGAGGAGGACTGGTTTCTACTTGTGTCCCGTACTTAATATGTGGTCTTGAATTTTTTGTTCCCGCAGGAGTATGTAAATGTTGAACTTCTTCTAAAAAAGCATTTAATTCCCCTGTCCCTATACGTTTTTGACGCTCTAAAAAAACATTTTTAGCGAGTGGAAAAATTTGAGGAACATTTCGTTTTGTAAGAGCAGAAACGAAAAGAACGGGTGCCCATTGCAAAAATTGAATTTCACGGTGTAGAACATTTAAAAACTTTTCTTGTTCTTCCTGTCCTTTTTCTTGTGTATCCCATTTATTTACCACAATAATCACTCCAGAAAACATATTTTTTATTTCGCCTAATATCCGAAGATCTTGAGCGGTTACCCCTTCTTCTGCATCCATTACATACAGAGCAATATCACAGTCAGAAATTGCCTGAAAACTTCGCATAATGGCATATTTTTCAATGCGATCTTCAATTCGTGATCGCTGTCGAATTCCTGCAGTATCTATTAAACAAAAATCTTGTCCATCTCTATTAATTTCAGTGTGTTTTGTGTCTCTGGTAGTCCCAGGAATATCAGACACGATACATTCATCTTTCCCTAAAATAGCATTTACTAAAGAGGATTTTCCAGCATTTGGACGCCCTAAAAATGCGAGTCGAATAGGAGAAAGAGAATCTTCAGTATGTTTAAAACGTTTTTGAAAACTCCGTTTTTCAAGGTTTTCCTCTATAGCATCTAAAAGACCTTGAACACCTTTATTATGAGCAGCAGAAATAAAAAATGGTTCACCATTTCCAACTCCTAATGAATACAATTCCGGAAAATCTTCAATTTTTTTACCAGAATCGGCTTTGGTTCCTACTAAAAATACTGGTTTTTTTTGTCGACGCAATAGTTGTGCCGTTTCATAATCATTTTTTGTAAGTTCTTCTTTAGTATCAATACAAAAAAGAATAAGATCTGCCTCGCTTGCTGAAAGTCGTGCTTGGGTTTGTGTATCTGCTTCAATAGTTCCACCCGTTTCATCAAACTCTAGTCCTCCGGTATCTACCAATAAAAAATCAACTTTTTCTCCTTCATAAAGAGCCGTAATAGGATCACGAGTCGTTCCTGAAATATCACTTTCAATAGCTCTTCGTTCGCCTAAAACACGATTAAAAAGTGTAGATTTCCCTACATTTGGACGGCCGACGATGGCAACAATAGCTGGCACGAAAAAAAGAATACTGGAAATGACGAAAATGAGCAATGGGGAAATTTTTTATTGACAGCCAAACACGAAAAGCGGATAAATATTTCTTATTTATTTTACCCATAATTTTTATGAACAAAAGTATTGAAGCATCCGCATCTTTGAATAAAATTTCCGAAGCTTATAGAAACAAAACAAATAAAGAGTTGGACGAAGCAAGACTTGCACTTACTAGGACAGTACTCTCACACCAACAAGTAACCCATCAAGAAATTGAAACAAGGTTAAATTTTACCCTAACCGATCAACAAGAAGGAACATTCACGGCAATAGAAAAAACAGTTCTCGATTTACTCCTAAAAGAAGATGAACTCTTTGAACAAACAAAAGAACTCCGAGAAAAAGCGAATAGCAATAATAGTTCGGGAATAGAAGCAGAAGTAAGTAAAATGCTGGAATCCCAAGGGTTTAGTGTCAATCCGCTTGATTCGGACACATTTTTGAAAGATATGAAGAAGAAACACAATGGTGCGGATCCTATTAACACGGGTATTGAAAAACAACTCGAAATGGCTTCTACTTCAACCGAAATGATACAAGTATTGATCGCTTCTATGGGTGGAACACATGTTAAAAGAGGATTTGGAAAAGTATCAAACGAAAACGGACTAAAACTAGAGAGTTTTTCAGAAGGAGATGTTATGGGAAAAGGGGAAACAGTAAAAACATACGAAACTGCAAATGAGTTTTGGGAAACCATTTTTCCCAAAGACAGTCTTCAGTGCTTTGAAGGGGAAAATGCCCCCTCGGTTGTTTCTTTTACACCTGGGTTTCCTATTACTCCCGATGGAAATGGAGATTGGAAAGTACTTCACTTTGCGGGAAAGTGCCATGTGGATGAACTGGGACCATTTGATGCAGGAGAAAAAAGCGGGGGAGATAAAATATCCATTATTGCATCTCTACAAAAATACTTTAAAACGTTTTTACCAGCGGGAAAACCAATGCCAAAGTTTGTTGTTTCTCCGAATGATACTATTTCTACCGCACTGGGATACGAACACAATGAGAAGGAAGAAAATGGACGAAGAACGGGAGCCCTTATTGCGGGGACAGGCGGAAATTTTGCAGTAGGGGCACGAAATTATGAAGGAGGACATTATGAAGGAATAGATTTTTCCGAAATTGATAAGCTTGCTTCAGGGGCAACGGGGAAATATTTAGACTTGGAATGTCTTTTTTCTGGAAAAATACTCACTCCATTGTTTCTTACTACAGCAAAAGGAATATTTACACATGACAGTGATATTTATATGGCACTGGAAAAAAATTCTGACATCTCCTCTCAAATTTTTACCGCTGTATATAAGAACGATGAAAGTCTTTTTCCAAAATGTTGTAATGATGCACAAAAAGCCGTACTAAAGAAAATAGCAGAGCAATTGGTAGAGCGCTCTGTAAATACCACCGCTTCGGCTTTGTTAGGAGTAAAAAAATATGAAGATGATCAAAGTGGCGAGAAAAAAGAAATAGTAATGTACGGAGACGGAAGTTTGCTGACGAAAAATAAAAAACATGTACACGCTATTAACGAAAAATATAAAGAACTTTCTGACACCAGTGAAGATGTACTTATTGTAAAAGGTCTTCATATTCACAAAGACTCTGAACATAAAGATAAAATGGATGCCAGCTTTGTGGGAGGTGCTAAATTGGCATTGGGAGCGGAAAAAGAAGAAAAATCAGCAGAATAAGTGCTTCTATTTTTTCCTTTCTCACTGGGGCACAACGTATTGTTTGCGCCTTTTTGATGGAGAAAAAAAGACAAACCCCTTCCTTTTTTGTGGAAAATAAGAAATAATAGAGACAAAAATATTCTTCATGAATCTTCTCTCTACCACATTTTGCGGCGTTTCCTTCTCAAACCCTCTGGTACTCGCGAGCGGAATTTTAGGTGTTACGGGAGATAGTTTCCATAACACCATACGTGCTGGAGCAGGGGGCATTACCACCAAAAGTTTGTGGCTTCATGCTCATCCGGGACATAAAAATCCGGTAATGATTGGCTACCCTTCACATTTTTTAAATGCAGTCGGGCTTTCGGATGCCGGAATAGAAAAAGCAAAAGAGGAATTGGGGAAATATATTCCGGAACGGAAAGCACCTCTCATCGCAAATATTGTAGCCGGAAGTAAGGCAGATTTTGGAGAAATTGCTGAACGCATTGCAGAGCTTCAGCCAGATATTATTGAAGTAAATATTTCTTGCCCAAATGTAGAAGATGAATTTGGAAAACCATTTGCGTGCTCTTATAGAGATGCAGGAGAAGTAACAAAAATTGTAAAAGCTCGCACCAAAAATATTCCGATTACTATTAAACTTTCTCCGAATGTTGAAAATATTGCCTCTATTGCAAAAGCTTGTGAAGATGCAGGAGCCGATGCCATTACCGCCATTAATACCGTTGGTCCCGGTATGCGCATAAATCTTGAAATGCGTGTGCCAATTCTTTCCAATCGTGTAGGAGGTGTTTCGGGTCCTGGAATTTTCCCTATTGCGATAAAATGCGTACACGATATTTTTAAAGCAGTAAAAATTCCTATCATTGGAACTGGAGGCGTTATGACAGGAGAAGACGCGATAGAAATGACTATGGCGGGTGCAACACTCATAGGAGTGGGAACAATGGTATATTATAGAGATGTTCAAGGATTTGCAGAAATAACACAAGAAATGCTCACGTGGATGGGGAAAGAAGGAATAAAAAGTTTAGAAGAAATTCGGGGATGTATATAAAAAAATAGACAGAAGAGAATACTTGCAAAACTCTGTAAAAAAAAACACAATCCTTCTGATTTCATTTTTTCAATATGTCTATACAACGTTGGGATTTTCAGGAACAAGCACGAGAATTAAGAGGTCAAAAAGATCTTTCAGTGTTTGATATCGTTTCCATTGATGATCTTTCGGTGGAAGATATTGATCTTATTTTATCTTTGGCAACCATATTTAAGGAATCAAAATCCGAAAAGCTTTCCCTTTTAAAGGGTGTTTCTATTATTAATGCATTTTATGAAAATTCTACTCGTACCAGATCCAGCTTTGAACTTGCAGGGAAACATTTAGGAGCTGATACGATTAATATTTCTGGCTCTGGATCTTCCGTAAAAAAAGGAGAAACGTTACTCGATACCACCGAAACTCTTTCGGCTTTGCAAGCACAGGTTATTATTATTCGCACAGAATTTTCTGGAATGCCAGAATTTTTGGCACGTCATGTTTCGGCAAATATTGTAAACGCTGGAGATGGCTGGCATGAACATCCTTCTCAAGCACTTTTAGATCTAAAAACGATAAGAGATCATCATGGAAGTATTCAGGGAAAAGTAGTCACTATTGTAGGAGATATTCTTCATTCTCGAGTATTTGGATCACTCGCACGACTTTTAAAAAAACAAGGGGCTCTGGTACGGGTTGCTTGTCCGGAAACATTTATTCCCGAAAAAGGAGAATCTGTTTTTGGATTTGAATATTTTAGCGATGTAGAAAAAGCTCTAAAAGATGCAGAAGTAGTATATGCGCTTCGCGTACAAGAAGAACGCGGTTCTACGGGATATATTCCCAGTATGCGAGAATATTCTAAAACATTTGGAATATCGGCAAAAAGACTTTCTATGGCACATCCAAATGCTATTTTATTACATCCAGGTCCGGTTATGAGAGATACAGATGTGCATTCCGCATTAGTGGCAGTCCATGAGCAATCTCGTATTTTAGATCAGGTAGAAAATGGGATGGCGGTACGAGCTTCGTTATTGTGGATGGTCGGAGATCGAAAAGATGGAAAAAAGAAAGAATATAAAATATTATGATGATTTTTCCAAATCTTTGGCAATCGGATGAATGGAAAATCTTTCAAAACGCAGTGGGAAATAACGCCTTTTGGAGGGAAGAAAAAAATGCAAAAGCTCTTGTAATAGAGAGAAAACCACACTTTCTAAAATTTTGGAAAAAAAAGTTTTGGGAA
>CAIRYL010000105.1 GCA_903882825.1 uncultured Candidatus Peregrinibacteria bacterium
GTCCCTCAAAAACCCTTATCGGATTTCTACTTTTGTAGATAGATACAGAATTAGAATCACCATTAACCTCAAAAACCCTTATCGGATTTCTAGGGGCTTTAGAGCCATCTCAAATGAAGAGTGGAACACGTGGAAGACGCTCCAACGGAGCGTCTCTACGTTATGGAATTTTTATTTTTGTACGTTCCCTGAGCTTGTCGAAGGGAACGACGAAGCGATCCACTGCACAATATTTGGATTGCTTCACTTCGTTCGCAATGACGAAACCTTGTGTTTGGGGTGGGAAGGAGCAAGAAACAAAAAGAACAACTGAGGAGAGTTGTTCCTACACAATGGAACAAAAGAAGATAATTTTTTTAAATTCCTGCATCTTTTAAAATAGCACAAAGTGTTCCCTTTGGAATATCTCGGCTATGCATTGGAACAATAACCATGTTTACTCCTATTTCTTTTTTGTAAATAGCATGGCTTCCTGATTGCCGAACGAAAATAAACCCCTCTTTTTTAAGGAGTTTCACGAGATCTTTTGGAGTCATGCGTATTGTAATTTTTTTTGAAGAGCTTCCTCCATCATTACCTCTAAATACAATATAATGGCTTCTTTTAAATTCTTTACTGCTTCTGTTGGGGTTTTTCCATGGGTATGACACCCAGGAAGTTCGGAACACCATGCATGAAATTCATTTTCATCAGGTTCAATGTGAAAAGATATCATAGCACAACAAAAATTATCTTTATAATATTATTTTTTGGGCACAAATGTCAAACACCCTCTTTGTCAAACTCCTGTGTTAATTTAAAGTACAACTTTAAATCAACACATTCTCCAAAAGGCAACGACGAAGCGATTCACTGCACAATATTTGGATTGCTTCACTTCATTCGCAATGACGAAACCTTGTGTTTGATGTGTGGAGGAACAAGAAATAAAAATAATTTGAGAGCATTATTCTCTCTTCTCGTGTACAGTGTTTTATGAACAATGGAGTAACATAATGGTACATTTACCTTTTACTTGTTTCCCTCTTTTTCGGTTCTATTATTAAATATTCATTTCAACCAATTGGTGTTTAAAAAACCCGACCACCATACGTATGCGTAAAATTATAGTGAGAATCTTTTCAGTGCTTTTCATCTTATCCCTGCTCTTGGGTGTGATGGCAATATATCTCGATCTGCACTTGTACTTGCGCCCCACATCTCCCGATCTAAATACCGCCATCCGTGAACAGCTAGAGGCTGGCAGACTGCCCGGTGCGGCAATTGCGATGCTCAAAAATAATCAAATGGTGTTTGCTCATGGATACGGATACGCCAATATTGCTGAACAACGCCCGGTTACACCCGATACTATTTTCCAAATTGCATCGGTATCCAAGCTGGTTACAGCCACTACGCTTATGCGTTTGTATGATCAGGGAAAATTTCAACTAGATGATGATATCAACGCCTATCTGCCATTTAGTGTGCGCAACCCACGTTTTCCAGAGGTATCCATCACTTTTCGCATGTTATTGGCGCATACTTCCAGCATATCAGATGGTCCATCCTATGATGGTACATACACAGTAGGCGTAAGCGAGGATCCCCTCATTGCTCTGAGTGATTACCTGGCAGGATATTTCACTCCCAATGGCGCAAGTTATAACGCCGAAAAGAACTTCACCGAGAAACAGCCCGGCACAACCTTCGAATACAGCAATGTGGGCTTTGGCTTAGTGGGCTACCTGGTGGAGCGGATTTCCGGCGAAACCTTTGACCAAGTTTGCCAGCGTGAGGTTTTTGAGCCACTCGGCATGACGTCCTCGCACTGGTTCCACCGCGATGTGGATAAAACCCGCTGGGCTATGCCGTATGGCTATGACATGTTTCGGCGCACATTTACGCCACTGGGAGCATACAGCTTTGCCACGTATCCCGATGGCGCGCTTAAAACCAGCGTCAATGATTTTTCCCGATTTTTGACCCCTTTTATTAACGATGGAAAAACTCCAGAAGGGCAACCATTTCTCAAACCTGAAACGCTTACCGAGATGTTAAAAGTTCAATACCCAGAGAGTGGTGAAACTGTCGGTCTGGCATGGCATATAGATGAGACAAAAGACATATACCACCACAGCGGCGGTGACCCAGGCATTACAACCATTGTTGCGATTCAGCCAGAGAAACACATCGCTTTAATTACCTTCACTAACGGTGGTGGAATGGGAGATTTGGGAGACTTGCGGAGCGGGTTTGCTATCTCGCAACTTGTCAAAACCATCTACCCGCGTTTAATAAATGAATTTGGAAATTGATTCCTGTGTTGGTTCAACTCTCCCTTGTGTTTGGGGTGTGGAGGAGCAAGAAACAAAAAGAACAACTGAGGAGAGTTGTTCCTACACAAAAAATTTTAGTTACCAGTAAATATACTCCTTTTGTTTGGCATCTCTTAAAAATTCATTGCACCAAATAAAGGAGACCTTTGCAAAAGTACTCTCACACAGGGATTTACTGTTCTAGTAATGTGAGGACTCCTTCCAGATGTTCCCTTGTTTCTTGTGAAAGATCAGTAATTGCTAGAACCGCTGTAATTCGAGCCCTAAGAATCTGACATTCATGATCCCGCGCCTCCGGAATACTTGGATTCTCTATAATAGGAATTTTCGAAACATTTGCATGATAAAAAGCTTCCCTAGCAGCAAGTTTGTCTGCAATGTGCACTGTTACTTCTTTCCCTGTTTTAGTACGCACTGTTTCCCGAATGGAAGCTCCATATATTTTTGTCTTTCCTAAGTCAAATGCCATAAAAATTAGGGTTAAAATATTTTTAGTGTAGTTATTTTACCACTTTTTTTTGATATTATCAATATTGTTCCCTTGTGTTGGGCGTAACTCATCCGTCGCGCCCTTTTTATAGCCGATGATTTTATTATTCCCAGAAACCAAATGGATAATTTAACCTCACAACATGAGACGTAAATTTGTTATAGAGGAGTGATATTTTTACTTGAGTTTTATTTTTTGATTTTTTTGAAATTTTCATAAAAAATATTTTTGTTATATCTTTTTTATTCTTGCTGGTTCCATACTTTCCCGAAGGGAGGTGTGGAACCGTCTTGTGGAACATGGATTCCCGCCTGAGCGGGAATGACAAAGCCTTCATTTCGCTCGAGAATTACCAGAATACCCCAACCCGTAGGGGCCGACCTGTGTGTCTGCCCTTTCCCTACGTACCTGCCCTAAAAACATAGATTGCCACGCTCATTCTTCGCTCGCAATGACGGGAACAAGGGCGCAATGACGGAACAAAAAAAGGCACCCCCTTGCGAAGGTGCCTTTTTTTTTATAAACCGATGTTCCGATGATAACGGACTCCAAGAACCACACAAGGGGGACTATGGAGCTAGCAGAGTTGATTAGAATTCATACGTCTTTGCTGTAACAGCCGCAGCACAATCGGCATACGCAGGACTAGCCATACCGTATAGTTTATAATAGATATTTCCTGTAGAAGAAGGAGCGGTTGCAGTACTCATTCCACATGCACTTACGGCATGTGCTGGAACAGCAACAGTACCAGCAATTTTAACTACGTACTTATTATCTCCAGCAGTACCTGAATCTGCTTTTGGTGGAGTAGGAGTTTTTGGAAGATATTTTGGTACTAAATCTGTGGTAAGAGTAGAACTTGCACTCGCAGTGTCTACATTAAACATTTCAATGGCACCACTAATAGCACCTGCATCATTTTGTCGAATAGAATCTCGAGATTTTGCTTGTGCACCCTGGTATACAGCGGTTGCACCTGTAGCCAAAATTCCGATGATGGTAATAACAACGAGAAGTTCAATAAGGGTAAAACCTTTTGCAGTTTTCATAAAAAAACAAAAAAGAAAAAATAATTTTTCCCA
>CAIRYL010000106.1 GCA_903882825.1 uncultured Candidatus Peregrinibacteria bacterium
GTTTGGAGAAGAACATTCTCGGACTTTTTTACAAAAGCTCATAAAAAATAAAAATGTTCATATTTCTGAAAAACCGATTCTCAAAGTATCACACATAGTAAATGAAGGAGATTTAATAACCATCGATCTTCCATCACCATTGCCAGATGCCAAATTAATAGCCGAGAATATTCCTCTTTCCGTTGTATACGAGGATGAAAATGTTCTTGTCATTAATAAATCTGCTGGAATTTGTGTACATCCCGACCATGCACACCAAAGTAAAACTATTGTAAATGCAGTTCTTTTTTATTGTGGAAATACTCTTTCTGGAATTGGAGGAGTACTCAGACCCGGGATTGTTCATCGTCTCGATAAAGACACCTCTGGAATTTTGCTCATCGCAAAAAATGATACTGCTCACCGACATTTTGCAAAAGAAATGGCAGAAAGAAGGGTAAAAAAAGAATATAGAACTCTTGTTTTTGGGAAAATAAAAAATACAGAAGGAAGTATTGAAGCCCCTATTGCCCGAGACGAACGCGATAGAAAAAAAATGTCAGTATCAAATGCTTCTCATGCAAAACCAGCGCTTACACATTTTTTTCTCCAAGAAATTTTCCAAGATCCGCTCGTTTCGCTTTTAAAAGTACAAATCGTAACGGGCAGAACGCATCAAATTCGGGTTCATCTTTCCTCTATTGGATTTCCGGTAGTATGCGATGAAACGTATGGAAATGAAATACTCAATAAGCAATTTGCAAAAGATTTCCCCCTCAAACGCATTTTTTTGCATGCCGAACGATTAGAAATTACACTTCCCAATGGCGAACGAAAAGAATTTTATGCACCACTTCCAGAAGACTTACAAAAAACCCTCAATATGTTAGAAGCATAAAAAAATATTTGTGAAAAAAACGGAAGAACCTCTTTTGAAAAGCAATTGTTCATGTATGAAAAAACGGGTTTTAATAGGACTTTCCGGCGGGCTCGATTCTACTATTTCTGCCATGATTTTAAAAAATCAGGGATATGAAGTAATTGGTGTACATTTTCAACTCTGGCATGACCCAAAAGCACCCGATTTCCAAAAAGATCTCCCAGAAAATAAATGCTGTAGCGTGCGGGAATTAATGTTAGCCAGAACAGTTTCCAAAAAACTAAATATACCATTTTTTGTATTTGATTTTAGGGAACGGTTTTATAAAGATGTAGTACAAGATTTTTTAGATCGTTTTGAGAAAGGACTCACTCCAAACCCATGCGTAGAATGTAATAGAAATATAAAATTTGGGTATTTTTTAGAAAAAATGAAAGATTTGGGAGCAGATTTTGTTGCCACTGGACACTATGTAAAAAATATATGGAATGAAAAAACTCAGGAATTTGAACTTTTTCGAGGAGAAGATTCCATAAAAGATCAAACTTATTTTTTGTATTCTCTGACGCAGGAAAAACTACAGTATACACTTTTTCCAGTTGGAAACTTCACAAAGCCACAAGTACGAGCAATGGCAATAGAAAATGGATTTGAAGAATTTGCACAAAAAAGAGAGTCCCAGGGTGTTTGTTTTTTCCCAGAAAAAACATATCATGAATTTTTAAAAAGACACCTTCCAAACGGCTTTAAAATAGGAGATTTTAAAGATATACACACCGGAAAAACACTGGGACAACATACAGGAGTCCTTTTTTTTACAGTTGGTCAACGTGCCCGTATTGCGGGACATATTGCGCCAAAATATGTTTTAAAAACAGATACCCATACCAATACGGTTTGGGTTGGAGAAAATGAAGACCTTTTCCAGAAAAATATTTTTTTAGAAAATATTTCATGGATTGGAAAACCAGTACAAAACGGTGAAAAAATAGAACTCAGTATTCGACATGGAGGAAAACCAGTACCCGGAATATTTTACAAAAATGAGATGATTTCTGAGTCATATATTACACTGCAAAATCCATTAAGAGCTCTTTCTCCTGGGCAAAGTGCCGTTTTTTATGCTGGAGAAAAAGTATTGGGAGGAGGAATTATCACCAAAAAATCCGAAGAACCATTATAAATTTTTTATCATATACGTTTGCTCTTCTGTATACCCCTGTGATCGATAATATTCCCGAACTCCAATTCCAGAAATAACCGCCAATCGAGGAATGAGATATTCTTCTCGAACAATTCGTTCTGCCTCTAGAAGCAATTTTTTACCGAATCCTCTGTGTTGAGCCGATTCTCCATTTTTTTCATGAATATCTGTCAGCGCTCCATAGGTATGAACTTCACGAATAAGCGCACAATTTTTAAGAGCAGTAAAAACCGGAATTTGAGAAGAATCAAAAAACCATGAAGGAATGCGAAGTCGTAACAGAGCCAGTAATTTTCTATTTCCTTCAGGTATACACGAAGTTTCAGATTTTTCGAGAGAATAAATATCTGTATTTGGGATTTCTATTGTTAAAAAAATCTCTTTTCCGCCTCCTGCCATATATTCTTGCCGAAACAATTGTGCATGTACAAGATTATATGCTTCCCCTTTTACCTCTCTGCACCGAATACATTGGCAAGGAGTCCCTTCTTTTTGTAATATTTTTTCTAAATATTGACGAAGATTTGTCACCGATGATCCGCTGAGAATAGCCGTTCCAGGAATATCCCGAATAAGTCTGGAAATACGAACCCAAGGAGGAGTGAGTTTTTTTATGGCGAGCAAACGAGGAATCAGTTCGGTATCCGAAAGTGCTGTAAATTTCCCTTCCTGATGCCATTGTGCTAATTCAGAAAAGGGAGTTACCAAACATGGATAAATTTTTAAGTAATCAGGACAATAATGAGGATTTGTAAAAATTTCTCGAAAATTTTCAATATCTCCAGCTTCAGTACTTCCTGGAAGTCCAGGCATCATGTGGTAGGCAATTTTAAATCCTGCATCTCGTAAAAGCTGAGTTGCTATTTGCACTTCTGCTTTTCCATGTCCTCGTTTCGTTAAAGCCGACACGGCGTCATCAAGGGTTTGAACCCCCATTTCTACTCGTGTACATCCCATTTTCCGAAATCTTCGTATTTCATTTCGAGTCACATGATCGGGACGTGTTTCCAAAACAATTCCAATGGCTCTCTGCGGAGCCGTTTCATTTTCTCGAATTACTTCAGAAAGTTTTTTTCGAGGAGTGTTATCTCCATTAAATGCCTGAATACAGCGTTTTACAAACCATGTTTGATACCGTTTTGGAAGAAAAGAAAATGTTCCACCCAGTACAATCAGTTCACATTTTTCCGGATTATGCCCTGTTTTTTGAAGAGAAAGAATCCGTTTTTGAACCTGAAGAGAGGGGTCAAAATGGTTTAAAAGCGCACGCATTGCTGCCGGTTCTGATGATAAATATGATTTTGGCATTACGAGAGCTCCTTTTTTTTGATATTTTTTATCAATTTTTACATTTCCATATTTTTGTTCCGAATCAATTTGAAAAAGAGTTTTTCCACTTTCTGGAACTCTTTCGGTGGGGCAATACACACATTTTCCAGGACACGGAAAAGGTTTGGTAAGAACCGTAATAGGCGCAATTCCCGAAAGCGTTCGCACAGATCTCTTTTGTATTTTTTTTACAATCCAGGGTGTTTCTGGCAAAACGCCCTCTGCTACTAACAATTGGTATGCCGAAATAAGTACAATATTGGGGATGGTGGAAACTCCTTTTTTCCCAGTTATTTTATTTTTTATTTCTTCCATATTGGCATTTTCCCCTTTTTGTAATAATTCCAATAAAATCTCTTTTGCTAAAGAAATTTCTGGAGTCCCAAACAAAAAAGCTTTTGGAAAAGGCATAAATATAAGTATAGCCTCATCATAAAGGAAGCGTCTAATAATTCCAAAACCTTATAAAAAGTTTACTGCATTCAAATTTCGGCACCCATTCTCTTCTTTTTGTAAATATTTCTCCTAAAACAAAAAAAAAGGTGTACCAAAAGTTTAAATAGAAGACTTTTATAGAAAAATTTAAGAATTACACCATTTTCACTCTTTTATCCCACCCGATTTTAATATCATTTTCATGGGACAAAATCCGGTAAGTGCAAATATAACCTGCATTATACCAACAAAAATGGATCCCCAAAAAAACAAAGGATGGACATATATCCCTAAAAAAGTACAAAGAATTACGAGAGATCCTCCTATTAAAAATAAAAATTGAGAAATGGTGAATTCATTAAAACAACAAAGTAATTTCATAAAAAAATAGAAATAATAAAGATATAAAACACATTTTCTCTCTTCTTTCACAAGAAAATAATTTTTTAAAATGAGCACAATATACCAAAAGAAAGTATAACAAAAAAAAATAAATATTCACCAATAATATGTTTTAAAAAA
>CAIRYL010000107.1 GCA_903882825.1 uncultured Candidatus Peregrinibacteria bacterium
GATATTGCACAGTTACTTATTTACTTGCTGTTGGAGATAGGCATTTGGAAAATTTACTTATTGATAAGATGGGTCATTTATTCCATGTAGATTTTGGATTTATATTTGGTAAGAATCCACCAGGTAAAAATATTATGGCTCCACCTATTAGAATTTGCAAGGAAATGGTAATGGGGATGGGTGGAAACAATCACCCAAAGTATGAACTATTCAAGAAGAAATGTGTAGAATCATTTTTATACCTGAGAAATTATTAAATTCAGAAGTTTAAAAAATATGAAAGGATTTATTGAATTCATACGTGAACAAGGAGTTATGGGGCTCGCAGTTGGATTTATTCTTGGAGGTGCAGTTTCAAAACTGGTTACATCACTGGTAAATGACATGGTAAATCCAGTTGTGGGGATATTTTTGGGAAGAGCAGGTGAGTTAAAGAAAGTTTTTTTTCAAGTTGGATCAGCAAAAATTATGTGGGGGAGTTTTGTTAACTCATTTATTGATTTTGCGATTATCGCATTTGTTGTTTATTTTGGAGTTAAAATTCTAAAGTTAGACAAACTTGATAAAAAGAAAATCAAATAATTGTTTTTGTAGACCATAAAAAAACACTATCGGTTTTCAGTACATGACTTATGGCCAGATAGTGTTTTTTTTATTGGTTAATAGCTGCGTCTACGATCATCTCTGAAACCACCTGGTCTGCGCTCTTCTTTTGGTCGAGCGACATTCACGATGATTTTTCGGCCTTCGACTTCTTTTTCGTTCAATTGTTGAATGGCAGCTTGTGCTGCTTCTTCAGTTGCAAATGTAACAAAGCCGAAACCTTTTGACCTACCAGACATACGATCTGTAATTACCATAGCCTCAACGACTTCACCGACTGATGCAAAAAGATCACGAAGGGAGTCATTTGTGATGCCCCATGGAAGATTACCGACAAATAATTTTTTGTTATCCACTACTCTGTAACACCTCCTTTTGATTATGAGAATTCCCCAAGAACCCGATCCTTACGGACGGAACCTTAGATTAACTAATGATAATTATACCATAAGAGACATAAAAAAGTCATTATTTGGGAAAAATATGCCATTAGGACGCTCTATAAACAAAACCCCGCCGAGGGGCGGGATTTTGAAGTAGTAAAGTGAATTACGTTACTTTTTCTTTGACTTTGCTTTCTTTACAGCTTTTTTTACTGCTGCATGCGTCTTTTTCTTGACGACTGATTTTTTCTTAGTGACTGGTTTCTTTTTTGTTGCCATAGAAAAAAATTAATATGTAACACATTCACAGTAACAGGTATTCGGATGTGTAGCAAATGCAAATTCGACATTTTATTCAGTTATAATAGGTAACGATGAATCAAAAAAATATAAATAGATTTTGGATGGTCCTCGGTTCACTTCTGACGTTAGTTGCGCTATTCTATATAGCACGAAATTTAAGAGATGTAGATACCATTATTCGTAACTCAGGAGTTGCAGGTCCCATTGTTGCAATTTTACTTTTTTGCATATTTGCTCTCACCCCCATTCCTTCGGAACCGTTAACTCTTTTTTGTCTCTATTTTTTTGGATCAATCACCGGACCTTTAGTTGCATGGCTTGGAGGAAATTTTGCTGCATTAATTGAATATAATTTTGGTCTTCATATGAGAAAAATTACAAATATTGAAGCAACAATAAAGAAACTCCCATTTGGATTAAATAAAATGCCAGTTGATTCACCCTACTTTCTTATATTTGGAAGATTGATTCCAGGATATGGTGGAAAGATAATTAGTCTTATTGCGGGAGTTCACCATGTGCCAATTAAAAAATATATATGGACAACTGCTGTTACAACAGCTATTGGATCAATTCTTCTTTCACTTGGAGGATATCATTTGCTTCATTTTTTAAAGCGTTGAACTAGGGCTTCTTTTTGTATTTTTTTGAGTTTTTTTATTTCATACTCTCTTTTCAAAGCGAGTGAAACTGTTTTGAGTTTTTCAACATATACAAGTGTTACCGGTTTTCTGCCTCTTGTATATTTAGCAGATTTTGTTTTTGATGTGTTATGATCGTTAATTCTTTTTTCAAGATTATTTGTCTGACCACAGTACAGTGAATTATCTTTGCAGCGAAGTAGATATACGTAGTACA
>CAIRYL010000108.1 GCA_903882825.1 uncultured Candidatus Peregrinibacteria bacterium
TCTCACTTTTTCTGCATTCCGGGCACCTTTTTTTTTATCATAAAAATTAACTAAGAGTTTATTCAGTCCTAACCTATATAAACTCTACTTTTTAGCAACTTAAAAAGTTACACCTGCCATTATGTATTTCATTACAAAATAAAAAGAACCTCAGAATATCTGAGGTTCTTTTTATAGAATAAGCGAATCTGTTTATCGAATTTTCCCCTGAAAAACTGCCTTCGCTCCTAAATATTCCTCAATTCTCAAAAGTCTATTGTATTTCGCAATACGCTCTGACCGACACAAAGAACCTGTTTTTATTTGTCCCACTCCGAGTCCTACTGCCAAATCGGCAATAGTGGTATCTTCACTTTCTCCACTTCTATGAGAAAGAACACATTTCCAACCTGCATTTTTTGCCATTGCTACGGCTTCAATCGTCTCGGAAAGAGTCCCGATTTGATTCACTTTTACCAGCAATGCATTAGCAAGATTCTTTTCAATTCCCATTTTTACACGTTTTGGATTCGTCACAAAAAGATCATCTCCTACGAGCTGTATTTTTTTCCCAACAGCAGAATGAAGAGATGCGAATCCTTCAAAGTCATCTTCTGCAAAGGCATCTTCAATAGAAATAATAGGATATTTTTTTGTAAGGTCGATATAAAAATCTTTTAATTCCTGGGCAGAAAGAGCTTTTCCCCCCACCATATATTTTCCCTCATGAAAAAATTCTGAAGCCGCACAATCAAGAGCGATTTGAATTTTCCCATCATGACCAGCCAAATGAATCGCCTCTAAAATAACGGTAATAGCTTCTTCATTTGTAGAAAGATGTGGTGCAAAACCTCCTTCATCTCCCACTGCCACTACCATTCCCTTTTTCTTTAAAATATTTTTAAGATTATGAAAAATTTCCGATCCCATACGAAGTGCCTCAGAAAAATTTGGAGCCCCCGTTGGAAATACCATAAATTCCTGAATATCTAATCCACTATCAGCATGCGCTCCACCATTTACCACATTCATCATGGGTGTAGGAAGCAAATTTGGAGAAGGAAGATCTGCAATTTCAGCAAATCTTTCAAACAATTCTTGTTTTTTTTCAACCGCAGAGGCTTTTGCCACCGCGAGAGAAACTCCTAAAAGTGCATTTGCTCCTAATCGAGATTTTTGTTCTGTCCCATCTATATCAATTAAAAAGGTATCCAATCCTTTTTGATCTTCAGAATCCTTTCCGATAACTTGGGGTGCAATTTCTGAGTTTACATTTTTTACCGCTTGTAAAACTCCTTTCCCCATATATCTTGTTTTATCTCCATCACGAAGTTCTACCGCTTCGTAAAATCCGGTAGATGCTCCAGAAGGAACTATGGCACTTCCAAAAGCGCCAGAATCCAATACAACATCAACCTCAACCGTAGGATTCCCTCGAGAATCAAGCACTTCTCGTGCGTGGACAGAAACAATCTGAGACATAAAAAAAAAGAAAAAT
Source organism: uncultured Candidatus Peregrinibacteria bacterium (assembly GCA_903882825.1). Taxonomy (GTDB): domain Bacteria; phylum Patescibacteriota; class Gracilibacteria; order CAIRYL01; family CAIRYL01; genus CAIRYL01. Next base: position 1,478 of record CAIRYL010000108.1, read on the forward strand.
CTAAATTATCATAATAGAAAAAATAAAAAATTACGAGCGAAAAAATAATGATCCAGCCCCAATCGCTGTTAAAATATCAGCATGCTTTGGAAGAATAATATTTTTTCCAAACATTTCTCCTGTTTCACGAATAAGCTGTACCACTGGGATAAGACGAGTAAGTTTCCCTCCTAAAATAATATTGTTATGATTATAATTTTTTGCTTTCTCCAGTGCTAAAAGTGCAATACTTTGACCTACTAATCGAGCAATTCCAAGGGCAATATCTTCTTCTCGAGAATATTCTGGTGCATATTTTGCAAAATGAGAAGCCGTAGCATTTTCCGATAATCCGCCTAAATCTCCTCCTACAATTTCTCCTACCGAAAGATCAATACGAGAAATATCTCCTTTTTCCGTTAAATTTTTTAAATTTTCAAAAGAGTCACTTCCTAAAAGAGCTCTTCCAAGCCCTAAAAATGTTCCACCCCCAATTCCTGTTCCTCTTACATGTTGCCATTCCTGTAAATATGCAGAAACCATTGCCGTTCCAGTTCCTAACGAAATCACTAATCCTTCTGATTTTTGAGAAAGAAAAAGCCCGCCTCTCGCAATTGCTTCAAATTCATGAATAATATGAAGAGTAAGAGTCTTCCCCTCTATTTCTACTTCACTTGGGAAAAAACGAGAATGCCCACCTGTAATCACTAAAAATTTCCCATCAAGAATACGAGAAAATGAAGAAAAACTTATTAAAATATCAGGAAGTTTATTTTTATTTTTTCCTTTTGACTCTAATGATTCATACGAAAGTATATCCGCATGGTATTCATCTATTTCTACAAGATCGATAGTAGAACCGCCAATATCGAGAATAAATAAAGACATCAGAACTTATTTTCCCGAAAATAAGGGATGAAGGAAAAGAAAAATACTTGACAATTTTACAATTACATGGAAAAATAAACCCCTTACTTTTAAAAGAAGGAAGGGAAATAAAAAAAGGATCTTTTACATACCGAAGAAAAAAACTGAAAAAATGAGGAGGAAACCCAAATTTCACGTCTTTCCGGGAAATGAACACGGAGAAGAGAGGTGGGGTTCCTCCTCAAATGATACTCGAGAACAAATAGATTATAACAATCCCTTAATAAAAAACAGAGGTGTTAAAAAAATCTAAAATGCGACTCGAGTAGAAAAGTGTCGTTTTCCGTCGACTGTAGCGGAAAACGTTGGGCCTCCCTACTCTCCTTTGGTACTCATGTTTAATGAGAACGCGTGAGTACCAAACGCGTATAATGGTAATATCAACAAAATGTTTGTGTTCACAGAGGAACATTCGTTTTTGTGTTTGTATTTTCACCTAAGTAGGTACCATCCAAAACATTAAAAAGAATTGGAGGCTACTTTCCGGTGGGAGATCGGCCAGAAACAAGTCGAAGGGCCATCGAAAAGTAGGGAGGAGAAAATCTCAAATTTTTTGATTTTACAAAGGTATTTGAAACTTTACCCTCCCGGCTTTTTCACTTTTCTTCTTCGGTAGTGTAAAAGGTCTGTGTAAGGATATATTACTTTTTTGCTCTCAATTTCTTAAAAATCTCTGCAAAAAAATCAAATTATTCTATCAGAAATTTGGACACTTTTCAAGATGAATATTTCATTTCTTTTTTGGTTCTATTTCTTGAAAAGAACAAATTTATTATGAAACAAAAAAAACAAAATGTCAATGTTTTAAGAATAGTTTTCTTGGAGATATAGAAAAAAATAGATATACTGTAGGCATGAAAACATTTTATTTGATGTTCTTTTTCGCATTGTTCTCATTATTATTCTCTTTCGGGAATATGACCGTATTTGCCGATTCTGAAACAACATCTCAAAAAACTCTCCCTCTTTCGCTCATTACCGTTTCTCCCCATGGAGGATCCTTTGCAATAGGACAAACCGTTACCGTTACCGTACCAGAAGGAATGAAAATTTTTTGGACACTGCACCCAAAAAGAGCAAAAGAATCAGGAAAAGTAAGTGAAAAAAATACCGTCACCTTTACTCTTTCTCGGTCGACTGACTTAGGAATATATGCCTTTGATACAGAAGGAAATGAAACACCCCTGGAAATCATTCCGTTTTCAATCGAATCACCTTTTGAAAATGAATATTTTCGATTCCGTGCCATTGATCCAAACCCAAAATCAAATTTCGTTTCAACGGTAACACTCGAAAATGCGAGTGATTTTTCTATTTCTTTACAGGGATGGAAGATAGTTTCTCAAAATGATGAACTTTTACTTCCAGATGAAGAAATGGAATCAGGAGAAATAAGAAGATTTGTATATCCCCTTTCTCCTCACTCAGGTACAGTATTTTTAGTATCTCCATCTGGAATAAAGAAAGATTTTGTATTTTACAAAAATATAAATCGTAAATATTTTTTAGAACGTACTCCTCAACAAGGGAAACTTGATAAAAGACCTGTCTTTATAAACGTTCCTCAAATACAATAAAAATAGAAAAGAGTATTCACAGACAAATTTAAAAAAAATTTATACCCCTTTTCTTCCCCCCTCTTTTTTCCGTTTTAATTCTTGAATTTCGGAATTTTTATTTTTCCCATTTTGTATGATGACGTTAGATATTTTATCTGAAAAAATTGAAGCACTTGGAAAACGAATAGAAATTTTAGAAAATGAAAAATGTAACAAAAAACGCGAAGATACAACAAAAAAAACAGAAGAAGACTCCTTCTTAAAAGATTCAAAAACAAGCCCCATGGGAGAATTTTTACAAAATTGGGCA
>CAIRYL010000109.1 GCA_903882825.1 uncultured Candidatus Peregrinibacteria bacterium
ACAAAAAAAGAAAGCATTTTTTGTTGTTTTTCAGTAGAATAAAAACGTGCTTTTTCAGAAGTACTTCTTTTCTTTTTTTATGAATACAAAACGAATTCTTTTGCTAGGAAATGGAGGACGCGAACATGCCATTGCGAAAGCCCTGAAAAGATCTACACAGTATAATGTTGAAATTTTTTGCTTTATGAATGCTAAAAATCCAGGGATAGCAAAACTGTGCACGGCATTAAAAATTTGTACCGAAAAAAACTTTGGAGCAGAAAATGGATTTCAAACCTTGAAAGATTTTGCACAAAATATACAAGCAAATTTTGCCATTATTGGTCCTGATGATCCCATTGGAGCAGGTGCAGTAGATGCGTTACAGTCAGTAGGAATAGAAAGTATGGCGCCCTCAAAAACGTGCGCTCGATTAGAAAGTTCAAAAGGATTTACTCGCAATATTTTAGAAAAATACCATATTCCCGGAAATCCTCAATTTCAGGTATTTACAAACACTGTAGGGCTCAAAGAATTTTGCCAAAAACTGGAAGGGAAATTTGTAGTAAAAGATGATGGGCTGTGTGGTGGAAAAGGCGTACATGTACAAGGTGACCATTTTGAAACCATTGATGAAGGAATAGAAATTGCGAAATCAATGCTCGAAAAACATGGATCATTTTTAATTGAAGAAAAATTAGAAGGACCAGAATTTTCGCTGATGTTTTTTGTAGACGGAATTACCGCAATCGCAATGCCCAGTATTGCCGACCATAAAAGAGCATTTGAAGGAGATGTTGGACCCAATACCGGAGGTATGGGGACTATTTCTTTTCCAAAAATACTTCCCTTTATTACAGAAAAAAATATAGAAGATGCCACTGATATTACAAAAGCAGTGATGGAGGCGGTGGAAAAAGAATGTGGAGAAAATTTTCATGGTATTATGTATGGAGGATTTATGCGTACTAAAAACGGGACGAAACTTATTGAATATAATGCCCGATTTGGTGATCCAGAAGCGCTAAATGCTCTTCCTCTTTTAGAAAGTGATTTTATAGATATTTGTGAAGCTATTATTGCAGAACGACTTTCTGAAGTTCCGGTACTATTTTCTAAAAAAGCAACCGTTTGTAAATATATTGTTCCCAATGGATATCCCACAAATCCACTATCAGACCAAGAAATACAAATCGACGAATCGCGTATACCGAAAGGAGTTGAAATTTTTTTCGCTTCTGTAAAAGAAGAAGACGGGAAATATTGGCTCTGTGGATCACGCGCAATTGGAATTGTAGGAATTGATGAAGATTTTGCGAAAGCAGAACAAAAAGCAGAAATGGCAATACAGGCAATTTCCGGCCCCGTATTTCATAGAAAAGATATTGGGACAGCGGAACTTTTGCAAAAAAGAATGGAGATGATTTAAAAAAAAATATTCATGATTTCTTCTCTTACCCTTGAAAATTTTCGGAATTATACACATCGCACATTTGTATTTGAAAAAGGAACCACCGTTATTACGGGGAATAATGGAATTGGAAAAACAAATATTTTAGAGGCGATTTATGCCCTCGCAACCGGAAAACCATTCCGATCATCTGAAAAAGAAGTGTTTTTGCAGCATCATGCGCCCTATGGCAGAATTTCTGGAATAACCTCTCAAAATTCACAAAATACAGAAAATCTCGCACTTTTTTGGCAAGTTTCTCCAAACGCTAAAAGTGTATATTTTTGGAATGAAATACCTATTTCGGCAGGAGAATACCTGAAAAAAAAATATTTTTTTGCAGTACTTTTTTCCCCGGAAGAAATGAATCTTCCATTTTTTGCACCTAAATATCGAAGAAATTTTTTAAATAGATTGCTTTCTACCCTTTCTTCTGAATATTTTGAAGCTATTAGTAAATACAATATTACTCTTCAACATCGAAACCAGCTTCTTCGTCGTGCATCAGAAGAAATGGTTTCTCCACCAGAATTTTTATTTTGGGACGAAGAGCTTATAAAATGGGAAGCGGTTATTAGCAAAAAACGAAAAGAATTTTTTCTGTTTTCTGAAGATAAAATTTCCATTGCCTATAACAATATTACCGCTACAGAAAGTTCTGTATCTCTTCATTTTCAAGCATCTGGAGATGCACATATTCCTTTTAAAGAAGCTCTTTCCGCGCATTTTGCACATGATAAAATGAGGGGAAGTACCAGTATTGGTCCTCATAGAGATGATTTTCAAATACTCTTGCGAGGACTTCCTCTAGAAGAAGTCGCTTCTCGTGGAGAAACACGTTCGGCACTTCTCTCATTAAAATCAGTAGAGCGAGCATTTATACAACACCACACCGGAAATCCCCCCATCCTTCTTTTGGATGATGTTTTTTCGGAACTCGATACAGAACATCGCGAACACTTACTGCACAGTTTCGATAATACTCAAACCATTATTACCACTACCGATACTCTGTTTTTAAACGAGACAAAGGATTATTGTTCTTTCTTGAAACTATAATTTTTATCCTTTTATTTTTTCTGTAATAACACCCACTATAAATCCATAAAAAGTATACACCAACACAATAAAAACAGGACCAATAAGCCACCCCAATGCTTCTCCTGCACCTCCGAGTAATCCAGAATTCAAAAGATTGTCAATAACAAACATCAAAGAAATATTGTACAATATTTTCCCACCAATCCCAACCATCATTATATTTACGGCCATAAAAAGCCCGATGAGAAATCCCCAAAGAGTATATTTTTTCGTCATATTATTTTTTAAAAAATTACAAAACGAGTGTTACACGTTTTTACAAAGGAAACAAATTCTTAAAAAATTCATATCCACTCATTTCTTTTTTCCCTTCAGGAATAACAGAAATTATTTCTAAAACACCATTTATAAGCCTTAAAAAACACCGTTTTTCATAAAGAAAAAAGGGCGCAGAAGAAGGTGCAGAAATAGAAAAAGCGGGAGCAATACGTGTATATTTCACACGTTTCCCATTGGAAAGAATCGAAAATATACCAGGCCATCCTTCAAAAGCGCGATATTTTTGAAGTACTTCTGATACTGTATTTTTTTCTAAAAAAATTTGACCATCTTCTTTTGAAATTTTGTGACACTCCGTCACATTTTTTTCATCTTGAATTATTTCGGGATAATGCTGAGGCGATATTAAAAATTCTTGAAAAGCTGTAATTCCAATATTTGTCATTTCTTCAATCGCCTGAAAAAATCCTTTCTCTTTCAGGAAGTATGGTTTTTGTACCACTATGTTTCCGGTATCCATTTGGGCAGAAATTTTAAAAAGAGTAATTCCTGATTCTGTTTCTCCATTTAAAATAGCCGATTGAACCGGAGAAGCCCCTCTATATGCCGGTAACAAAGAAAAATGCAAATTATAAGCCCCATATTTCGGAATAGCCAAAAGAGCAGAAGGAATAATTTTCCCATACGCCACCACCACTAAAAAATCAGGCGAAAATGATTGAACAGTAGCTATAAAATCGGGATTTGAAAGATTTTCAGGAGTGAATACTGGAATATGATGAGAAAGTGCCCATAATTTTACAGGCGAAGCAGTCATTATTTGTTTTCTTCCAACGGGTTTATCCGGCACGGTGACCACCGCACACATTTCTATTTCTGGATTTTGAAAAAGTGCCTGTACCACCGTTTGAGCATGTTCTGGAGTTCCCCAAAAAATAATTCGTTTTTTCACAGTATTGAAGAGAAATACAAAAGTATGATACGGTGGAGAAGTATGATGTGCAACGCCTTCCCTTTGGAAAAATAAAAAAATCTTTCTTTTAACCCGTATGTCATCTATTAGAATGCAAAAAGTCTCTCACGTACTCGAACGAGAACTCGCGATGGTCATTCGTCAAATTTTTCCTCTGGCAGAATCGGGCGTTTTTACTATTAGAGCGGTACGAGTTTTACCCGATTTTTCGGAGGCTAAAGTGTATGTTTCTACACTCGGTGGCGTTCCAGATTTTATAGAAAGACTCAATCATGCAAAAAACCGAATCCAACGCGAAGTGGCTCACAAAGTTTTATTTCAAAGATTTCCGCAATTAGTTTTTTATAAAGATAACACCGGAGAAGAAGCAGAACATTTAGAAATGTTATTACAGGAGTAGCGTTATGCACCCACTTTAAAAATACAAATATCTCCATCATGAATAATGGCGTCTTTTCCTTCCATTTTTAAAGCGCCGTGTTCACGCACGCCTGCCCAGCCTCCATATTGTACAAAATCAGAAACTTGGCATACTTCTGCTTTAATAAATTTTTTTCAAAATCGGTATGAATAACGCCCGCCGACTGAGGCGCTGTAGAATTTTTATGAATGGTCCATGCTCGTACTTCTTTTTCACCAGCAGTAAAAAAACTCTCAAGACCCAATAATTGAAAAGCGGATCGAATAAGCAGAGAAAGTCCACTTTCGGATATTCCGAGTTCTTTCATTATTTCTTGAGCTTCTTCTTCGGAAAAATCTAATAAATCACTTTCTGTTTTGGCACATATGGGAACAATAATATCTTCTGGCAATAGTCCTAATGTTTCTCTTACCGAAGATTCTTGGAAATGAGAAAAATCTTCTTCCGAACAATTCACCACAAA
>CAIRYL010000110.1 GCA_903882825.1 uncultured Candidatus Peregrinibacteria bacterium
ATTCTTTATTTATTACTGCGTTGTTAACGGTTTTAGGTTTTTAGGTACACGATACAATTGTAGTATTTTATCTACTCAGATAAAATTTGTAGGGTAAAAAATGGAAAAACTTTGCTATTTTATCGGAATATGCTTTGTGGCAAACCAAGGCACGTTCATTACATACCTCTATTTCTGCAGTATAAGTCTTAGTAGCATTACTTATTTTCGGTCCGAGTAGTATTTTTGCATTTGTTCTTGCTTTAGCATTTGGAATTATTGTTGGAACGTATTCTTCTTTACTCGTTGCTGTTCCGTTATTGGTTATATGGCAAGGGAAAAAAGAGGTGGGAAATTTACAATAATTATGAAAAATTTTTCTTTATAATGAAGAAATTTATTCACCAGTGTTTTTATGAAAGCCTTCCGTATTACTTCTAATGGCACGGTAGAAATTCGAGAAGTGATGAAGAAAGATCTCTCGACTCGTTTTAATATTCATAGTCGCGACTTACGTCCGGTGTTGCTCATGCGTCAACTCTCCACTATTTCTGTTCGAGGAGATGCGGTTATTATTAATCTTGAAGATTTAAAGATGATTGTGGGAGAGGCTCGTGCGTATGTTTTGTTTTCTGGACATGAAAAACTCACGAGAGAATTTGTAGATTTATTATCTGAAAAACTTGAAACGAAAGGGGAAGATACCAATGCGCCATTTGAATTTTTGCTTTTAGAATCAGCTATTTTTTTTACACTTGAGCGTATCGACATGAATTTTTACAATTTTGAAAAAATACTCACTAAAACGCTTTTTGATATTTCAAATAAACCAACCGAAGAACTTTTTGAAAAACTTCTCTCTTTAAAAAAACGTCTTTCAGGACTAGAAAAACGTGTACAAGAAATTCAAGATTCTTTGGAAGATTTATTAGAAGATGACCAAGAAATGTCCGATTTACGACTTTCTAAAGGTACTGAAGAAACTTTTTCCATTGATAGTATTGAATCGATTTTGGATAATGCTTTAGAGCTTGTTATTGAAATTTCTAATAAAATTGCAGAAAAAAAGGAAAATATTGATGATACTCAAGAAATTCTTACCTTAAAAATGTCGAGTATTCGTAATACGGTTATTAAGTTAAATCTTTTTACAGGTGTAGGAGCTACTATTCTTGCTTTTGGAACTCTTATAACGGGCTTTTACGGTATGAATCTTCGGAATCAATGGGAAGATTCTCCTTGGGGATTTTTTGTGGTTACAGGAACAATCATATTTATTTTATTTGTTTTCCTTTCTCTTTTTTATTGGTTTTTAAAAAAAAGGGATATGTTTTTAGATAAGTAAATGAACAGAGAAATTATTTTTTGTGCTACAATAGTCATACATTCTTGATCTATGGATTTTCGTAAACGTCGCATTTTACAGGCTATTATTCAACAATTTATTCATACTGCCAATCCTATTGGGAGTCGGCTTTTAAAAGAAATTGGAGGATTTGAGGTTTCTTCTGCGACCCTCAGAAGCGAAATGTCAGATTTAGAAGATGAAGGATTTTTAATGCAAGTTCATACTTCTGGAGGGCGTGTTCCAACGCCCAAAGGATACCGATTATATGTGGATGAAATGGCAATTCCGCAAGAGTTTCGGTTAGAAGTTTTTGCTCTGTTTGAACAGGAATGCCAACAATATTTTGAAGAAAAAAAAGCAGATCAACTGGTATTTGATGCGGTTTCTGTTATTACTCGTATGACCCCTAATATTGTTTTTTCTACAATCCCGAGTGCGCATCGTATGTTTTTTTTAGGATTTTCTCGAATGATTCAAGAACCTGAATTTTATGAATCATCTGAAAAAACGAGTGGTATTTTCCGAGTTTTAGAAGAAGAATTATATGGATTTTTACATTCTTTAGAGATTGGCGATGGTGTAGAAGTTTTTATTGGGGAAGAAAACGTTCTTCCAGAAATGGAATCTTGTTCGCTTTTAGTATCACGTTATAGTGCGCTTCAATATGATGGATATTTTGGTATTTTAGGACCTATGCGTATGGATTATACCAGAAATACACTAGTTCTTCAGGCTGCTCAAAAGTTATTTCAATAATATTTTTTATTTTTTTATGACTG
>CAIRYL010000111.1 GCA_903882825.1 uncultured Candidatus Peregrinibacteria bacterium
TATTGTTGGTATTGCTTTTTTGGGATACGAAATATGTAAACTATTTTCATCGGGAGATGATTCAAAGTTTGGAAAACTAGCGCTTTCTTTAGGACTTGTGGCGAGTGTTCCGATGATGATGAAATATGGAAAAGATATGTTGGGTAATGCAGATATTTTGAAAAATGTTGGAGAAAAATGGGATTCTGCAAAACAAAAACTGGGAGATGCGAAAGAATTTATTTCCAATCCTCTCGAAAGCGTTATACGGCTTTTTTCTGGAAAAAAAGAAGATCTGATAAAAACTCTTCAAACTCCTGATGCAGATAGAAAAACATATCCAGAAATAGTACAAACATTACAATCTCTTGATGAAAGTACTTTACAAAAAATATACGAAGACCATAAAACAGGGCTTAATATTGCCGGTATGACTACCGGAGCATTGTTAATGTTGTTGTTAGGATATTATTTTGTAAAATCAAAAATTTCTATTTTAAAGATTTTTGGAGTTACGGGTGGAGCGTTAGCAATTATGGGTGCTGGGGTAGGAATAGCCAAAGTATTAGGAGTAGAATCAAAAGATATAAAAGGAGGTGTTCTTACTGCTTTTGAAACCTTGGCAGGTATTTGGAATAACCCTGATGGAGTTTTTACGGGTACCGCAAATGTGGTACAAGAAAAACTTCTCCATTCCACTACAATTACTGAAAATACCAAAGCCGAAACTCTTCAAACATTAAAAGCCCTTCAAACATCTGTTTCGCAAAGACCAAATCCTTCGGCTGAAAGTATTAATGGGCATTATTCGAGTACTTTTCTCTTTGCGCTTTCTGAATATATACAGGATGTAGAAAATATTGGGAAAAATGAGAAAAAAACCGCAATGGTAAATTATGAATATCTTTTTTATCTCGCAAAGGGTGCGGGAATGTTTACCGAAATAGTTCTTTCCGAAAGTGGGGGAAAAGTACTAAAAATTGAAGGTATTGCGGTGGGAAGTCCGCTAGAAAAAACAGAAGAAAATTTTTTACAAGAAACGGTATGGGAAGGACAAGTAATGAAAAATATTATACATGATGCACAAATTTTTGGTGTGGTAGCCGAAGATATTGATGGTATGGAAAAATGGATTCAAGACACATTTAAGAGTTCGGCAAGTGTAAAAGAAAAACTACAAGAGATAAAAAAGGATCTTTCGGATTTTCCTGAGTTTAAAAGTGTAATGGAGTATATAGAAAATAATAAGGCAGTAGTAGGCGGAAGCATTGTTGCGAGTGTTTTATTCGCATATATGATGAGAAAAACAATGAAAAATTCCAATGTAGTAGGAAAAGTAGTAATGGGGGGGATACAAGGATTTGCATTGTATAACGTTATTTCATACCTCTATACTGGAGAAGCAACCATTAGTCCCGCAAAATTTCAAAAAATAAAGTGGGCATTGCGCCAAATACTTCATCATGTGTCATTTTTAATAGAAGAAAGCACCTCTGCACAAATGCCATTTCTCCAAAATATTATTCCCGAAGAAATACAAGAAGCATTAAATGCAACAGATTCTGGAGTTCCAACATTTATTAAAAAGGAAAAAATACAAGGCGTAAAGGACGTATTACAAGCAATAGGAACCGAAAATCTAGAGGATGAAAGTGTTACTCGTTATATACATGAAATTTCTGTTGACCTTGGAAATGGTGAAAATTCTGCAAGTGTTTCAGAAAGTTCTTTTCCTATACTTTTTTACCTTCTTCAAAAAAAAGGATGGAAATTAGAATCGGAGATGGATATAACAGATACCGAAAAAAATACACATATTCATACGCTCGTATCGCCTCAACAAAAGAGGTTTGTAATATATGGACTTTCTAAAAACTTTTCTTCCGAAGAAACAAAGGGACAAATAGAAAACAAACAACAAGTAGCGTGGACAACAGGAATGGGGAAACTTTCTGGAAAAATTGGAGAATACTTGGGAAAAGATACTTCAAAAAGTATTTTTGAGAACAAATATCCACAAAAGGCAGGATTCCTAAAATTAGCCCAACAAAAGGTTGAAGAATTATCTCAAAAGCAATATCAACATGTTTCGGATACAGATATAAATGAGCTACAAGAAATGCTTCAAAAGGGAGGTGGGGATTTATTTACAAAAATGGCAGGTGTGGAACTTTGGGCAAGTCTTCCCGATTTTGACACGGGGGTAGAGAAAAAGGATGAATTTTCTGTAGGAATTGCCCAGGGGGTTCCTCCACAAGATTTTTTACAAATAAAAGAAACCATTGGAAAAACATTGTTTACTCAAACGCTTCAAGGTGCAACGAAATCTTTCGCAGAGATTAACCAAAATATTGCTGAACTTTTGTACGATAGAGTTCCAAAAGGAGGACAATTAGAAAAAGATGTGCTTTTACTCATATCTCATCCAGAAAAAGTAAACGACCTTGCATGGATGACCAAATTCACCGTTGATCTCATGACTGGGGTAGATGGATGGATGGTTTCTCTGAAAGCGGGTGGAATATCGTATATATATGGAAGCATGGAAATAGCAATAAGTGCTGATGTATCTCTTGGAAAAATGATTGTTACAGCTCTTCAGGCTGGAGTTTCTGATTCAGTATCGTATGAAGATGTTCTCCGAGAATCGGGAGGCGCACTTTTACTGGGATGCATTGTGGGTGGAGGAGGACTAGTAGGAGGAGCCTTAGGATACGGAGTAGGAGGTCTTGTAGGGGGAACTGTGAGTAAAGTTGCGGGGAAAGGATTTAAAAGCGGAAGGAATATTGGGGCAAGGGCAGGAAAAACTATCGGAGCCTTACCACTTTCATTGGCAAAGCTCCCTTTAAAAATTCTAAAGCCAGTGAATATATTGGCATATCCAGAAACATATTTTTATTTAGCAAAAGAAGGGGCAATTTCTGGGTATAAATATTCTGGTGCGAATATTGCAAAAACAGTTCCATTTACGGAGAAAAAAAAATATATCGAAAATGCTATTCGAAGAATTATTTACCTCCAAGAAAAGGAACAGTTTATGCGAAAATCAGCGGTACTTACGGGAAATGCTGCCGTAGCTGAAAAAGCAAAACAGGAAATAGTAGAAATAGCTAAGCAAATGAGCAAAGTTCTCGGTGAAGATATAGATTTAAGAAACTCTTTTCCTCTGTTTTATAATAACAGTGATGATGCAGTAGTAATTAATAAAATTGCTGAAAAGATCGGAGAAATTAGGAGAAATTGGGAAACTCTAGATCAGGGTGATGTATATCTGAATCGTGTATATAATAATCTTGGACTTGATGAAGAGCAACCATTCTCTTTTATGAGAAAAAATATTCCTTCATGGGCAAAAACCCCCATTCAAACCCTCCAAAATACTGGTTCAAAAGTTATTAACACCACTAAAAAATATGTAATGCTCGGGGGGAAATCCGTGCCGTATATTGCCGATGTTGGGGGAACCGCTGCTGGAGTATACGGAGCATACGTTGAGTGGGATGAATTTTTTGAACATCAAGAAAAACAAGGTTGGCATATCGCCAAATACGATGCTACTCAAGGGGCTATACGAACGGGAGAAGCGTTAACAGGAGCCACTATTTCTACAGCGGTTATGCTTCAACGATTAGGAAGAGGCGGTTTATGGGTCGCACGCTTAGCAAGAATAAATCCTTGGTATGCCGTTGCTTCTATTGCTATAGAGCCAGTTATTGCTTGGGTAGATGCAGCCCAAGAATCGGCAATGACCAAACAAGATTGGCTAAAAGAAGGAAAAAATCCAGAAGAAATAAAAATGAAATTGTTAGATGCCAAAGATGAAGGATTTTATGGAACGATACGCTATACATGGCAAACTCCCGAGGCATTACAAGCTATTCGTATGGTGTATTGGATGACACTTTTAGAAAATTTAGGGATTCCGGAAGGTTTGCCTCAATCGGTTGCCATAGAATATATTCGTACAAAAACAAATAATACTTTTTTAGGAGAAGATATTTCATCGTTAAGTAGACTTTTGTATGAATCAAAAATTTTTACAATGCAATTTTTACGACTTCATCCAGAAATACAAACATTTACAGATTTGGTATCCGGAGAAAAAAATAAGGTGGAAAACTTTATAAACAATAATACATTGGAAATGCCGGCATTATTGCACAATGCCAAAGAAGCAGATGAATCACTCCAAACAAAAGAACAGCCTTTGAAGAGTGAATTTTATGCAGGAATATATCGTATTGCAAAAAATGTATTTTTTTACGAAGGGAAAAATGATGAAAAAAATCTGAAAAATTTCTTTACCGAAGAAACAGGAGATATTCATGGAATGTATTATGATCCAGATGACGACGAGTGGAGCGTTAACGAACATCATGGAATAGATCATACTGCCGAAAAAGGAACACCGAATTTTACCGTATTTCAAAAAATGTTGGAAAAAAGAAAATCAGATATGATTCCGAGTGAATACGGAGGATTAAAGGTAAGTGCTCAAATAATAAAAGAATTTTCCAGTGGGAAAGAAGTGGTAAAAACACTGGAACAATGGGATAAAACAGAGTTGAAACAGTATTTACAAACGGCTTCTGCGAGTGATTTTTACGCACTCCCTTTTATTCATGCAACCGCCGAAAGAGGAAGAACTTCTGCTGAAATTTTTTCTGAATCTTTAGGGAATATTAAAAAACATTTGTATGGAGATGAAATTTTCTATACGAAAGGAAATATTTCTGAATATAATGAAATTATTCAAAAACATGAAATGGGTATTCCAACAGGGCTTTTACAAGCGGTACTCGAACAAGAATCGTGCGGTGGTGATCCTGTAGCAATTTCTTCCACTAATTGTAGTGGAATTGGACAATTAAATGCATATATGACATTGGGAGCTGGTGAAAATAACTGGGGACGTATTAACCCTTTTAATCCTTCAGAAGGTATTGAACGTTCTGCAAAACTTCTTTCGTATCTTTTTCGGGTATTTCCTGAAGGACGCTATGGGGCACAAGCTGTTGCGATGGCAGTAACGGCATATAATACGGGCGAAAATAATGTACAAAACGCATACAAAAAAGGAGGACCGGATCATTGGCAAGAAAATCTTCCCACATCAGAGGCTCAACATTATTGGACAGAAGTAGAAGGAAAATGGAAAACGGTGCGAGCGTAAAATTTTTAATTTTTTGAAATATTCCACTGTATTTCGGTTTTTCCGCGTGCCTTCAAATATGTATTGGTTTTTGAAAAATGTTTACATCCTAAAAAATGTCTTACCGAAAGGGGACTGGGGTGTCCTGATTCTAAAACGAGATGTTTTTGCCGATTGATATGTTCGCCCTTTTTTTTGGCATAGTTTCCCCAAAGTATAAATACTAATCCTTCCCGTTTTTCTGAAAGCTCTTTAATAACCTTATTGGTAAATTCTTCCCATCCTTTTCCTGCATGGCTTGCTGGAATTCCTTTTTGTACAGTGAGTACCGAATTGAGTAAAAAAACACCTTGAGATGCCCAATATTCTAAATTTCCAGTTTTACATGGTTCAATTCCTAAATCTGCATGCAGTTCTTTATAAATATTTTTTAAACTGGGTGGAAGTGGCTCTGTTTCTGGAACGGAAAAACACAGTCCGTGTGCCATTTTTGGCGTATGGTAGGGGTCTTGTCCCACAATAACCACTTTTACTGCAGAAAAAGGGCATTCCCAAAATGCACGAAAAATATTTTTTGGATGAGGATATATTATTTTTCCGGCGGTTATTTCATTTACTAAAAATTCTTTAAGATTTGTAAAATATGGTTTTTCAAATTCTTCACTTAAAATACATTTCCAGGAATCTTCTATGAGCACTTCCATAAAAATAAAAAAAGAGTGAACCTCTGGCGTATCGTACCATATTTTCTTTTATACAAAAAAACAGTATTATTTTTTTGTTTTCATATCTCGAATTGTTCATATTTTCATATTCCTCTCCATTTTTTCTTTATTTTTCTTCTTCCCTATGCCAAAACTTTGGAAAAAAAAATCATCAGGAGAACTTCATCCTGCTATTGAAGCGTATACCGTAGGAGAAGATATAGTGCTGGATATGGAAATTTTTCCTTTTGATATTCTTGCCTCAAAAGCACATGCAAATATGCTTTCTTCCATTCATATCCTTACACCAGCAGAAAATACTGCCTTACAAGCATCACTCGATGTTCTTTTTCAAAAATGGGAACAAGGAGAAATAGAAATTCGTCCCGAAGATGAAGATTGTCATACCGTTATTGAGAATTTTTTGGTGGAACAATGTGGTGATGCGGGGAAAAAAATACATACGGGGAGAAGTCGCAATGACCAAGTGTTGGTGGCCATTCGTCTTCTTTTAAAAAGTCGTTTACAAGAAGTGAAAGAGGAAACGGAAGATTTGGCGCGTGTATTTCAAGAAAAATCTCAAGAGTGGAAAAATATTCCAATCCCTGGATATACTCATACACAACAGGCAATGCTTTCTTCTGTAGGGCATTATTGCAATGCTTTTACGGAAGCGTTATTTGACGATGCGTTGTTTTGTGAAAGTGTGTTCCACCATATCGACCAAAATCCTTTAGGGAGTAGTGCGGGATATGGGGTGTCTCTTCCGCTCAATCGTCAGATGACTACCGAGAAAATGGGATTTGCAAAAATGCAAAAGAATAGTCTTTACTGTCAAATTTCTCGTGGCAAATTTGAATCACTCGCGTTGGAAGCATTGGTACAAATTATGATGACGATTGGACGATTTGCAAATGATATGATCTGGTATACTTCTCAAGAATTTTCATTTTTTACGGCAGATAATAGCGTTGTAACAGGTTCTTCTCTTATGCCACAAAAACGGAATCTCGATGGTTTAGAAATTTTAAGAGGGAATGTTTCTGTTGTTATTGCTCATCAGCTGTGTATGAAGGAAATTTCTAAAAATTTGTTTTCTGGATATCATCGAGATTTACAACTTCTGAAAAAACCACTTTTGGATTCATTTTTTATAGTTCTGAATTCCCTCGAAATTGTAAAAATTTATCTTCAAAATCTCACGCCAAATCCTCAAAACATAGCATTAAAAATCACAAAAGAAATGTTTCTGGCAGATATTGCGAATGATCTCGTAAAAAATGAAGGAATGCCATTTCGGGAAGCATATCAAAAATCACATGAAAGTCTTCCGAATTATCATGTTGATTTTCAAAAAAATATTGCATCAAAGGTTTCTCCTGGAGCACCGGGGAATTGGGAGTAAATTTTTGCGTCTACTTCCTCTCTGACCAAATAACTTTGCATTTATTTTTTCCAAAGGAGAAATCCTCACATTTCCCATCTCCTTTTCCGGTAAATCCTCCATCTGGGGCGCAAATAATTTGATGATCTTCGCTGTATAAGTAATTAAATTTATCACAACACTCGGATATCATGTAGTAAACAACCTGATTATTATAAGTACATCGTGCGCCCATATCAGGACGATGATTATAAGAATTTTTCAAATCCTCAACCCACACTGGATTATTCTTTGTTTCTAATGGAGGAGGAGAAGAAGAAGAAATCGGCACATTTCCTTCTGCACATCCAAAAAGAAAAATCCCAAAAGTGAGCATCAAAAGCAGTGATTTCTTCATTTCTCTTTTTTATTTACAAAATTTCTAAAATTTCATATTCAAATTTTCCAGAAGGAGCATCTACCACTACTGTTTCTCCTTTCTTTTTTCCCAGAAGTGCCACTCCTAAAGGTGATTCGTTAGATATTTTTCCAGAAAGAGGATCGGCTTCTGTGGTACCTACGAGTGTATATTTTTCTTCTGTTTTTGAAGAAATATTTTTTATTTCTACGGTAGATCCAATACGAACATTGGTTCCTTTTCCATTTTTTCCAGAAATAATTTTTGAATATTTTATTTTCTTTTCTAAATCAAGGATTCTTCCTTCTATAAATCCTTGTTCTTCTTTCGCTTGTTGATATTCTGAATTTTCAGAAAGATCGCCATACGAAATAGCTTCTTTTAAACGTTCCGCTACTTCCTTTCGGCGAGTAGTTTTGGTGTATTCCAGTTCTTTCTCGAGTTCTTTCAGCCCTTCTTCGGTAACAATAACGGTTTCTTCTGCCATAAAAAAAAGAAAAAATAAAAATATTTAAAATGCTTTTTTCCGCCTCAATGGTTCTTTCTTCTCGCTTTTTTCGCTCACATACGATTCTTTAATGCGGATACTCATGGGATGATCTCGAAGTTTTTGAAGCACTTTTGCTTCAATTTGTCGAATTCGTTCACGCGTAACTCCAAACTCTTTTCCTACTTCTTCCAGTGTATGAGAAACGCCATCTAAGAGTCCAAATCGCATTTCTACAATTTTTCGTTCTCTGGGAGAAAGATACATGAGCATCGAATGAATATTTTCTTTTAGAATTTCATGAGCGGTGGTTTCAATAGGGGATTCAGTTTCTTTATCTTCGATAAAATCTGCTAATTTTGAATCTTCTTCACTTCCTACAGGAGCTTCTAATGGGACAATGTCTTGAGAAATTTTAATAATATGGCGAATCTTTTTTTCTTCTAAATCCATTTCTTCACTGAGTTCTTCAATAGTGGGTTCTCGACCAAGTTCTTGAGAAAGTCGGCGTTTTGTATGCGTAAGCTTGTTAATGGTTTCTACCATGTGTACCGGAATACGAATTGTTCGTGCTTGGTCGGCAATAGCGCGGGTAATGGCTTGCCGAATCCACCAAGTGGCATATGTAGAAAATTTAAATCCTCGATGGTGATCAAATTTTTCAACCGCACGAAACAGTCCAATATTTCCTTCTTGAATAAGGTCTAAAAACGAAAGTCCCCGTCCAATATATTTTTTAGCAATAGAAACAACCAATCGAAGATTCGCTTCTGCAAGATGTTGTTTTGCAGAGGCATCTCCTCGTTCAATTCGTTTCGCGAGCGTAATTTCTTCTTCTCGAGTTAAGAGTGGAACTCGTCCAATTTCTGACAAGTACATTCGTACAGAATCGTTGGCAATATCAGATAAATCGAGTTTTTGTGCTTCTTCAGCATCGGCTTCTTCTTCTGCAATATCATCATCGGTGGGTTCATCTTCATCTTCTAATTCTGGATCAATTTCTGCTTCTTCTTCATTGTCTAAAAATTTTTTGGTAGAAGAATTTAAAAATGCAGTAAGTTTTCGAGAAAGTTTTTCTCCTCGTTCGTATTCTTTTTCCATTTCTGCGCTTTCTTTTCCCCATACTATTGCTTCTTTGGCTTCAATAACATCAATACCAATTTCAAAAAATAAAGTATATAAATCATCTAAAAGCGCCACATGATCTTCGGCATCTGGCATTGCCTTTTGAATTTCTTGATGGGTTACAAATCCTTGTTCTCGACCTTTTTTTATAAGTTCTCGCACTTCTTGTGGAAATTTTGCGAGTTCTTCAATGGTCGGTTGACGGATAAAAGTCGTCATTTTAGCCACGGGCAGAGGGGGAAAAGTTATTGATGAAGGCGTTGAAGGCTTAAAAGAGCAGACCTAAGCGCATTCGAGAGTTCGGAAATATCAGCATGAGGGGACGGGTTTCTAATGGCAGAAGAAAGGGATCTTACTCGTTCGGAAAGAATTATTTTTGCACTTTCTTTCGCGATCAAATCGGCTTCTTCTTGCAGAACTGCAGATGAAAAATGACCACATTTTTCGTCTGCATAGAGGATAGATTTTTGAATTTTCTCTTGTTCACTCGGCAATAATGCCGAAAGAAAGCTTTCAATTTCCATAACCCCCGAGCCATTATACACATCTTTGAAAAAAACAAAAAAATTCTTTTCTTCTTCTTTTTCAAAAGAGGTCTCTGTAAATTTTTCTAAAAACTGTGGTAAAAACTCTGGGAAGGCTAGAAAAAAGCCAAAAGCGTATTCTCGAAGTGGAATATTCACGGTTTTTGATTGTTTTTGAAAAGAATGATGCGGAAGGGCAGACGAAGAAGAAAAAAATTCCCGCTCAATCATCGCGGAATCTACCTGTAAAAAATTTGCCAGTATGTCAAAATATTCTCTTCGTTCTATTTCATTTTGAAGTGCGTGTAAAAATGGAAACACTTCTTCTAAAAAATTGGTTTTTCCTCGTGCAGTAGAAACAGGATGACGCTCGGCGAGCGTTTCAAATAAAAATTGTGAAGCAGGTGTTGGATGTAAGAGTACATTTCGAAATTCTTCAGGATTATTTTTGAGGGCTTCATCTGGATCTTTTCCTCCAGGAATACGTGCCACACTCACTTCCATACCAGATGCAAAAAAAAGTTCTAAGGCTCGTAGCGTGGCAGATTTTCCAGCCGAATCGGTATCAAATGCGAGAATTGCCTTTTTTGCAAAACGTTGAAGAGTTTTTACTTGTGAGCTGGTAAATGCCGTTCCAGAGCTGGCAACGGCGTTTACAATACCAGATTGATGACAGGCAATCACATCAAAATTTCCTTCTACTACTAGTACTGTTTCGGTGGTTTGAATAGATTTTTTCCCTTCAAAAAGACCATATAAAAGTTTTGATTTTTCGTATATCGGACTTTCGGGAGAGTTTAAATATTTTGGTTCTTCATGGTCGAGTGCGCGTCCACCAAATCCACAAATATTTCCGCTTCCATCTAAAAATGGGAACATAATTCTATTTCTAAATTTATCATACACAGATTCTCCTTTTTCATCTTTTGTGGTTACGACTCCTGCTTTTCGTAAATCTTTTCGGGGAAAACCTTTGTGTACCAAAAATTCTTCTAATGCATGAAATTCTGCTGGGGCATATCCTATTCCAAATGTTTTACAAATTTCTGGCGTAAATTGTCGTTTTTGAAATATGTATTCGCGTGCGGGTGAAGAGATCTGAAATTGAGACACAAAAAATGCTTGTGTTTCTTTTAAAATTTCTCGAAGAATTTCTTTTTCTTCTTTTTTTTGTTGGAATTTTTCAGAAGAAACGTTTTCTATAATTACTCCTGCCCATTCGGCGAGCAGGGGAAGAGCTTCTGCAAAAGTAATATTTTCAATTTTTTGAACAAATGAAAAAATATCACCTCCGTTTTGGCATGCAAAACACCATGCAAAATTTTTAGAAGGGCTTACTATAAAGGAAGGATTGGTATCATTATGGAATGGGCAGATTCCTTTTAAATTTCTTCCTACTTTTTTAAGAGTTACATATCGTGAAACTACATCGGTAATATGAAGCCGAGATTTAATTTCCTCAATGGTATCCATATTTTTAAAAAACCCTCAGAAAAAAGAATATCGTATTTTTATTAAAAAAAACAATATGCAGGTGATGAAGGAAAGGGGAACGCCTTTTTTAATGTGCTGGAGGTAAAATGAAAGGGGAGGGAGATGGCTCCATAGTTTTCGCAAAGCGAAACTGTGGAGCCATTGTATACGTAAAAAGGCTCCACACCTCCATTCGGGAGAGCATGGAGCCATCGATAATAAAAGGATCCACAGCCCCACAAGGGGGACTATGGATCCAGCTGGGGTCTTTTTTTAAAGTACACACTGATGTAGTTCCGTATGTACTTTGCGCTGATCGCAGTGATCACCTGCTTCTCCTTGTGCACGCCAGTCGTGTGCCTTAAATGCCAATACATTAGTTCCTTTAAGACACCAACAACTGGTATCATTGCATGATATTCTTCCAAATCCCATTTCTCGCCAGGTATTACCATCTCCTTCACATTGAGTCTGCGTCCATCCTCCTACCACTAACCCACTCCATGAATCAGCACATGCTCCGTTAATACAGAGAGCAGTTCCATTTATGCTTCCCTTAGCATTGGTATTTCCAGCATGATCTACATTAAGTATCCATTCAGTAGATCCATTTAAAAATCCAATGAGATTACCATTAGCATGAATACTTTTTGCACCATACCATGATTCATCATTATCTTGCATATATAAGCGAGAAGCAGTAGATCCAACGCTTAATTCACCATTAGCTATGGCATTTCCCGCATTATCTACACGAAATATCCAACCAGCAGTTCCACTTAAAAATCCAATGTTGTTACTATTGGCATGAATATATTTTACTCCA
>CAIRYL010000112.1 GCA_903882825.1 uncultured Candidatus Peregrinibacteria bacterium
TGCTCGTACTGCCGAAAGAGAATTTGCGACCGCTACATCGCCATCGTTATGTGCATGAATTCCTACAGAAACATTTGGAAATTTTTCTACTACTTTTTTGGTAATTTCGTATATTTTTTCGGGAAGCATGCCACCATTTGTATCACACAGTGTAATATTTTCTGCTCCCCCTTTTATTGCACAATGTAAACATTCAAACGCAAAATTTTCATCATCTTCAAACCCATTAAAAAAGTGTTCCGCATCAAAAAATACTCTCATTCCTGCATCTTTTAAAAATTTTACAGACTCCTCTATAATCTTAAAATTTTCCATTGGTGTTACTCCGAGCATATCCGTCGCATGAAATTTCCAGGTTTTTCCAAAAACTACCGCTCCTTTTGCACCACTTTCTCTCGTTGCTTTTAAATTTGGGTCTTCTTCTGGTGTAAATTTTTTATGATGGGTAGCGCAAAATGCCATGAGTAATGCATTTTGAAATACTTCTTTTGTTGCTAATTCAAAAAATTCACGGTCTCGAGGATTTGATCCCGGCCATCCTCCTTCTATATAGTGTACTCCAAAATTGTCTAAACGTTTTGCTACTGCCAATTTATCTAAAGGGCTGAGTGAAAAACCTTCCATTTGGGTTCCATCTCTCAGAGTGGTATCAAATACAAAAATCTGGTTCATATTTCTTGTAAAAATTCAAAAAGAAATATAGCATGAGGCTGAAAAGAAAAAGAGGGATTTTTGTATGGAGTGTAAATATTTTGAGTCCAATATTCTTTCACTTTTTTATCATTCGTAATACTCGTTTTTTATGAATAAAGATTTAAAATTTAGTCGACCATTTTTTCTTCAAATTCCAATTGGAGATATGGATAATTTTTCATATCTTATTGGAGATTATGATGGGGATGTGGCGTGTATAGATCCCGGCTGGGATTCAAAAAAAATATTTGCCATTGCGCAAGCTCATGGGGTGAATATTACAAAAATTTTATTAACGCATGTTCACTACGATCATAGTGGAGAAGCGGAAGAACTTTTAAATATTTTATTACCTACACGAGAAGGAATTTCGGAAGAATCTATTCCTAAAATATTCGCAAGTGCTTGTATTCCATTATGGAAAAAAAATTCTTTTCCACCCAATGGAAGATGGGTAGTACCGAAACTTTTTACGCCTCTTACCCCGCAAACACCCTTACACATTGGAAAATTTCCTATTAAAATTTATGATGTCCCCGGTCATCAATCAGATCATTTAATGTTTGAGATTGAAGGATACCTTTTTACGGGAGATACGCTCTTTATTGGAAGAATTGGAAGAACTGATATAGAAGACTCAAGTGCTACAGATATGAAAAATTCTTTGGAAATAGTAAAACACCTTCCAGACCCACTAATTGTATGTCCTGGGCATGATTATGGAGAAGTCCCAATGAGAAGTTTGGGAGAAGAAAAATTATTGAATCCGTATTTATAGAGACGCATTGCAATTGCGTCTCTACACCATCATTATTTTTCTATGCAAAAAGCTATAGAGGTAATTCTTAAAACGCATCCCATTAAAAAACTATTTTTGTTTCTTTGGATTTTTATTTTTGCAGGAAGCATTATTTATTCCTTTTTCTTTTTTGCCGAACATGGAGTTGGCAAATCTCTTCATCTTATTCGATCATTTATAGATACGAAAGACCATTTCACTGTAGTACTTTTTTATCTTCTCCTCTTTGCTGTTCGTAATTTATTTTTTATTCCTGCTTCTGTGTTGTTGGTGGTAAGTGGTATTTTGTTTGGAGTGTGGGAAGGCGTATTATGGGCGGGAATTGGACAAATAATTGGTGCAATGGTGGGGTTTTTCTTTGTGAGATATTTTGGACGAGAATTTTTTCAGCATTGGGAATCAAAAACGGTAGAAATAATCGACAAAAAAATAGAAGCCCATGGAATTATGATTTTAGCAGCACTGCGTATTGTACCTATACTTCCGTTTGACGGTATTAATTTTTCAGCAGGTTTATCTCGTATTCATGCACGAGATTTTTTTTTGGGAACCGCGCTTTTTGTATGGCCAGACGTTCTTTTATATGTGCTTATTGGCAATGCTTTTGATGGTCCAATGACCGTTATTGCTATTGGAGTGGTTCTGTTCCTTATTATATTAGGGATTTGGTATTTTAAACGGCATCCATATTTTGCAGATATTTTTGAAAAAAAAGAGATGGAATAAAACATACAAATATGGTATTATGAAAAGATTTTGGGAGATAAAAAAAAATCCATCGCATTATTTTTTCCTATGCCGTTTACGCCAAATATTTCCACATCTCTTCATCTTTCTTCTTTAAAACAAGATTTTGTAGAAGGATTTTTTGCGGAAAAACAAAGAATTCAAAAAGAGCAAACCTTGAAAACACTCCTGTTAAATGCGCTTTTTTTACGAGAAGATGAGGATCGAAAGAAAAAATGGATGGATTTGGTGGCAGATCTTTCTATTTCTCAAATTGATCGATTTATAGAAACCGTTATGCGGGAAAACTTACGTTATAAACGTCATGAACGAAATTTAGTGGTAGAGCTGAATAAACGAACTCCTGCCATGAGTTTTGCATAATTTATATAATTTTTTTATGGGTGCACCAATACCAAACATTTCTCCAGAAACACTCAAAAATCAACCACTTCAAGATTTTGATTTTTTTTGTGAAATAGACCAGTTAGCATTAGAAAAAGCAGAAGGATATGTAAAAATAGATACAGCCGTATCACAATGTGAAACCGATACCTCCACAAAATTAAATGCACTCGCACAACGAAAAATGGTAAAAGGAAAAGGGGAAACAGATGACAAAGAGGTGGATCCCACATTTCCTCTACCACTACCACAAAACTATCAGGAATTTGCAAAAAAAAATCCAGCAGAAAAAGAGCAAATGGAGGTACTCGATTCTATTGCTCTTCAAAGTGCCATTGCGATTATAGAACTTACAGAACAGTTTTCGAATACTGCTTCTGGACAACCAGGAGAAAATATTCCTTCGAAAAGGGGGGAAATTTTTGAAATTCTTGGGAAAGATCCAAATATTTCCGCATCTGCTCCTGAACAATGGAGAAAGCTTACTGCGTCCGAACAACAGAGCTTAACACTTATTTCCGAGCTTCTTTCTGAAAAAAATAAAACGACTCCTATGGGGCAATTTTTTGGAAAATTTTGGGGACAATGGGTACAAAAAGTAAAAATCGCAACCGAAGTAGCAGAGGAAGAAATGAAAAAAAATCCTCAAGAAATAGCAGATGTTCAAAATGCAGTACAAAAACCTTTAATAACTCGCCACGCTATTACCGGAATGGTGACGGGAACAGCAACACGAATGGGGGTTGCTCCTATAATTGGAATGATTCCACATCCACTTGCCAAGGCGGTTGCTGGTACCATTGCGTATTTTGGGGGAAGTGCTTTCGGAACGAGTGCGTATAATGCCGTAACTGATAGTCATGAAAAACCATTATTTGAAACAGTGGGACAA
>CAIRYL010000113.1 GCA_903882825.1 uncultured Candidatus Peregrinibacteria bacterium
AAAACAATCTTCAAAATGCGAAAATTCGCATTACCATTACCCGTGGAAAAAATAATTTTTGTTTTTCTGGAAGCATTTCTCCTACTATTTTTATTGCTTCTGAAAATTTGGAGCCATTCCCAGATGAATATTTTAAAAATGGTGTTTTGGTAAATACTTTTCCAGTAGTGCGTGTTGCGCCTCAAATAAAACATATTTCAATGATTTCTTCTCTTTTAGGAAGACAAAAAAAAGAACAAGAAGGTGTTTTTGAAATAATTTTAACTGACGAAAATGGCTATTTTCGAGAAGGAACCACTTCTAACATTATCACCATTTCTGAAAAGAATATTTGGATTTCTCCAAAAAACACCGTACTAGCGGGGACTATGGCACATTTTGTACAAAAAACCCTTCAAAAACATGGTTTTCAAATACTTGAAAAAAATTATACTCAAGATGATATTTTGAAAAATGCTCAAGAATTATGGCTTACAAACTCACTTTTTGGAATTATTCCCGTACAAAAAATAAATGGAGAATCGTTTTCTTATTCCTTTCCAGTATTCCAAAAATATTTTGCAAAAAACTTTTGGGAACAGTGTACACATGATACTCTTAGGGCGTCATAACCCTTTTATATGGATGAAAAAATACATGAAATTTTAGAACATGCAGGAGTAATACATGGAATAACAAAAGAAGAAGTATTGCTCATAATGGCGCTCGGAAACGACGAACTCTTTGTATCCATATCTCATATTTTACAAGAATCTCTTCCCGAAGAGGAATATACGAAAATCATGAATATTTTTGAAAAACAAAAACTCATTTTGCAGGACGCTCATGAAAAATATAAAAATTCCTTGGATACTATTTATAAAACAGCCGAAATGGAATCCGTACTGGAAAATATGGAAAATCTTTCCAGAAACAGTCCTCAGAATTTTGAAATTTTACAAAAAGAACTCCTCGCCCTTTAATTTTTAAATTATGACCGAAACAATGCCACTCTATGAAGATAAGAGTCAAACGATGACTCCTCTTCAAAGGCTTCAAATGCTTCGCCAAAATCCAGAATTTCAAACCCTTGCGGATCATTTAGAAAAACTTTTTCGTATGCCCGGGATGACCATTGACGCCATTTATGAAAAACTTTCTCCTATAGCAAAAGAAATATTTAAACAGTACGTAATGCCAAGGAATTCCCAAATAGAACAAAACATACAGCAAAGCCCCATAGCTAAATCTGCAATGCAAGAAGCAAATGCCGAAAAAGAAAGTATTTTGAACCGTGTTTTAGAATCTTTAGGAGAAGTTCCTGCAAAAGTTTTAGAAATTGTAAAAGATATTGCGCTGTTACCATTACAGCTTCTTTTAAAAATTCCAAAACCCTATTTATTGGTGGGCGCAGTACTCCTTGGAATTTTAGGAAGTTCCTCGGCGGTTATTAGTTTTTTAAAATTAGGAGCCAGCGCCAGCGCCAGCGCTACATGGGGAAGTATGCAAACTCTTTTAGGAAATATTTCTATTTCTCATTTTCAAAGCATGATTCCTGAACTTTTAAAAGTATTTGGAGGAAATGCTGCAGGATTGCCTACCGGATAATATGCACTCTTTCTTTTGTGAATCTCGGCAATGCTTTTATGCGAATCCAACATTCTCTCCAGAAGGAACTTCGAGTGCTGGGGAATATTCAGAAGACTGTGGACCAAAAAGCGCTATAGAAACCGTTTTGAATTTTTGGAGTACACCAGCACAAAAACTAAAAATTGAAACTCTCCAAAATGTATATGCGACAATGATTGATTTTTATGCACAGCAAGCGCAATTACATCAAAATAATCCTACAGAAAAAGAACGCATGGAACAAATGACTTCTTGGTATACCGCTCTGGAACATAACCGGCAATTTGTTTTTCATACTCTCAAAAATTTCAACTCTACGAGCGATACTTTTGTATCATTAGGACTTATTTCAGGAGAAGAAAAGTCAGCATCTGATAAGAAAATAAAAACATCATTTGATGACTTTTTAAATATTTCCGCTCGTCATTTGGGAAATTTTAATGATGCGTGTAAAAATCCAAAAAACGACCAAACCGCCCAATCTTCTGCAGAAGTGGT
>CAIRYL010000114.1 GCA_903882825.1 uncultured Candidatus Peregrinibacteria bacterium
CCTTTCCCATGTTTTTAAGAGATTTGGATCAAGAGGAGAAATACTTCTCGCTATAAGAGGAATTGTTATATTTTCTTCCATAGTTTCCATAGTATATAAAATGAAAGGAGGTCTTTTTACCCCCCCCCTTATTCTTTTGTCAAGTTTTTTTATTTCTTTCATAAATGCACGCTGGCTCCACAGCCACACAAGAGTGCCTATAGAATCAGCGAGGAGAATTTTTTGGAAATACCAAATGCTTGTACAGACGTTCTGCCAGAACGTCTGTACCTCTACAACGGATCCACAGTTTTGCTTTGCGAAAACTATGGATCCAGCGAGGGCGGATGAGTCACGCCCAACTATTCCTTTTCTTTCAATGTTTCCTCTTTTGCAATAAACAGAAGATAGAAAATCTCGAGGATTCCGACGGTGTTAATAACAAGAAGCACGATAAACCATTTCTTTTCTTCTCGTCGCGCAGCTTTCCACAAGGCTAAACCTTTCCAAATAATTGCCCATACAATAAGACTTCCCATTACAAAAGGATGCTGGAGAAAAAGGGATGAAAGAGGGTTGTTCATAGAAAAGAAAGTAAACTTTATCAAGAAAAATATACTCCTCTGGGTATACTTGTTTCAAATATGAAAAATATCCGCGGTTTGTGGGGTAATACCTTCTTTGTGTTTTTGGTTTTGTGAATTGTCACAAAAAAGAGTCTCTTGGAGAGACGTTCTGCCAGAACGTCTCTCCCCTGTATTCCTCCATGCACCAAAAGCACAAGCCAAGCAAACGGGTTATAAAGAAGGCTCCAGAGCCCCACAAGGGGGACTATGGAACCAGCGGGAGCTTTAACCATCTCCGAAAATTTCTCCAAAAACCACCCTCTTTTTGTTTATTAACTCCACAAAAAAGTATTGGTATGTTCCTATAAAAAGGAAAAATCGAATCTTCTAATCCATTTGCAAATTGTTTTCTGATTTTCAAAAAAGGATATACACTGTTTCCCTTATTAAATTTAATGGCTAATTCATAATTATCTTCTTCCCAACTACCACCAAAATTTTCAATGATACATTCACCTAAAAATGATCCTAATGTATTTATAAGAACACTAATTTCGCTTTCATCCATTCGATTTTTCTGTCTTTCTATGAATCCTTCTAAGAATTGAATTGATTCCTCATTGTATTCAATGTTTAGTTGTTTCTTTACGAACTCTGCATTTTCTTTGATTTGCTTAATTTTATTAATCATTAGGTTAAAAAAAATATTTTTCAGTTTGCATAATTCGTTCATGAGATATGCATAAAGGAACCAGCACAAGGAATTTCTCTTATCCCGATGGCTCCACAGCCCCACAAGGGGGACTATGGAACCAACACAAATTTTTTACATTTCCATTACTTCGGGCATAAAAGGCTTAAAAAAATGGAGGTCCACTTCATAAATAGTTTTTGGAGTTACTCCCAATTCTACTTTTTTAAACATTTCTATTAGTTTTTTCCCATCTATTAACTCTATCTGAGGAGCACCATCTCGATTCGCTTCTTTTTCAGCTTCTCGAGTGAAAAAACCAGTGGTAAGAATAATGCCTTTTTCAGCTCTTCCAATCATAGCATTTCTAAAATCTCCCACTTGAGCTCTTGAAACAGACCCCTTATATCTTTTGCATTGAAAAAGAACTTTAAAACTTACAAACGGATTGAGTTCCAAAATACCTACTCCATCAATCCCTCCATCATGAGATTTTCCAGTCACCTCAACTCTTTCAAATCCATGTTCACGAAGTAAGCGTTGGCACACCCTTTCAAAGCCTTCAGGAGAAAGGCTTTGAAGTACTTCTAATAAATTTGGCTTATAATCACTTTCTTCTAAAAGATCCGGGTCTATTTCTTTTTCCTCCTCAATAATTTCTTTTTTTGTTTTGTCCTTTTGTATTTTTAAATGAATGTTCGCCCATTTTGAAGATATTGATTGCGAATCTACTAAGGACAAAGAGGTTTTATAGCCATTTTCTGTAAGTGCCCAAATCCCATATTTTGACGAATCTAAAAGTCCTTCCCACACCAGGTATTGTCGTGCCCAAGCCACTTGATTGTAAAATTTTGGAATTCCTGTTTTTGTTTTTTCATCCAATACTTTTTCCTCAATATTACAATTTTTTGCTACCAAAAGCGTTACTTCTCGAGGTCTCCCAGACCCGCCGAGACTTCTTAATGCTTCTAAAATAGGATTCATCCATTGGGTAAACTCTGCCTGATTATTTTTTTTCATTGGAATAGGAAAAGTGATTTTACCTCATTCTTCACTTTTTTCACTAATTTTGCCATCATTTTTTTAGCACGTGTACCTATTTTTTCTCAAAAAGAAATCTCAATCTTTTAAAAAAAGCGCCCCGCTTCGCGGGGCGCCCAAAAGGGCGCATTGCAATGCGCCCCTACATCCCTATTTCTCCTCTACCACTTCCGCATCCTCCGGCTCGTCTTTCTTCTCCTCCGCACCTTTTTCCGCCTCCGCCTCTTTTGCGGCTTTTTCGTATAATTCTGCTCCGGCTTTTTGCAAAACTTTCATAAGAGTCTCATGCGCTTTTTTGTAGTCTTCGGCGCTGGCATCTTCTTTTTCTAGCTCTTTTTTTGCTTCTTCCAACGCTTTTTTTACTTCGTCTAGCGTACCAGATGAAATTTTTTCGTGATCTTCGTCTACCATTTTTTGTCCTTGGAAAATACTCGCATCGAGATGGTTTTTGCTCTCTATTTTCTCTTTTTTCTGCTTATCTTCCTCGGCGTGTTCTTCGGCATCTTTTCTCATTTTCTCAATTTCTTCTTCGCTCATACCGGAAGATCCTTGAATGGTAATATGCTGTTCTTTTCCCGTTCCTTTGTCTTTTGCCTTTACATGCAAAATTCCGTTCGCATCAATATCAAAGGTCACCTCAATTTGTGGTACTCCACGGGGCGCAGGAGGAATCCCATCTAACACAAACCGCCCAAGAGATTTATTATCTCCCGCCATTTCTCGATCTCCTTGTACCACGTGTACTTCTACACTGGGCTGGCTGTCGGCCGCGGTAGAAAATACTTGAGACTTTGAGGTTGGAATGGTGGTATTTCGCTCAATAAGTTTGGTGGCAATTCCGCCCATGGTCTCAATTCCGAGTGATAAAGGCGTTACATCCAACAGTACTACGTCTTTTACATCTCCTCGTAAAACTCCTCCTTGAATCGCCGCTCCAATAGCTACCACTTCGTCGGGGTTTACGCCTTTGTGTGGTTCTTTTCCAAAAAATTCTTTTACCGCTGTTACTACGGCTGGCATACGGGTCATTCCTCCTACTAAAATCACTTCATCAATATCTTTCGCTTCCATTTTGGCGTCTTTGAGTGCTTTTTTGCAGGGTTCAATAGACTTTTTTATGAGGTCTCCTACAAGAGATTCCAATTTTGCTCGAGAAAGTTTTACGACTAAATGTTTTGGTCCGTTTTGGTCGGCGGTGAGGAATGGCAGATTTATTTCTGTTTCCATGGCAGAAGAGAGCTCAATTTTTGCTTTTTCTGAAGCTTCTTTAATTCGCTGAAGCGCCATTTGGTCTTTACTAATATCCATTCCTTCGTTCTTTTTAAACTCGGCAATACAAAAATCAATCAAAATTTCGTCAAAATTATCTCCTCCTAAATGGGTGTCTCCATTGGTAGAAATTACTTCAAACACTCCATCTCCCAGCTCTAAAATAGAAACATCAAACGTTCCTCCTCCTAAATCGTATACTACTACTTTTTGGTTCTTATTTTTTTTATCTAGTCCGTACGCCAGTGCTGCCGCGGTAGGTTCATTAATAATTCGTTTTACATCGAGTCCTGCAATGCGTCCTGCATCTTTGGTTGCTTGACGTTGCGCGTCATTAAAATAGGCAGGAACGGTAATAACGGCTTCGGTAACACTTTCTCCTAAAAATGCCTCTGCATCGGCTTTGAGTTTTTGAAGCACAATTGCAGAAATTTCTGCTGGTTGTACTGGTTTTTCTTCAAACATAATCATTACTGCGCCATTTTTTCCGGCTTTTGTTTCAAATGGCATTCTACTGGCTTCTTGTTTTACTTCGTCGAGGGTATGCCCAATAAAGCGTTTTGCCGAAAAAATAGTATTTTTAGGATTGGTAACCGCCTGACGTTTTGCAGGTATTCCTACCAGCCGTTCGCCATTTTTACTGGCAACAATAGACGGTGTTGTGCGTGCACCTTCAGAATTGGGGATTACAACGGGTTCTCCTCCTTCCATAACCGAAACACACGAATTGGTGGTTCCGAGGTCGATTCCAATAATTTTTGACATAAAAAAGGGGTAAAATGATGATGATTCGTCAGTTGCGATCGAAATGAAATAGAGCGTGGCAATTATGAAGAATATCAGATTGCTTTGTTGTACCTCATGAAGAACGACGCATATTAGCACTCTTTATTATAGAGTGCTAGAAAGTACGGGTCAAGAAGTTTTTTAAAAAAAGGGCTTGCTTTTAAAAAAAAATACGGCAACATAGATTCCTTATTTTATAACCCCTTTTTTTATGGTTGAAACATTAAAGAATATTGCAATATTGGTAGAAGATACTCCGGCAGAAGCGGAGAAGATGAAAAAGGAATTAGAAGCTAAGGGGTATACCGTGATGCATGCTCTATCCGAAGATGGAGGTATTGGTCTGGTTCAAAAGTATGCTCATGATGCTATCCTAGTATGTTTAGACGGGAATATGCCTCTAAATAATACCCCCGAAAGCTGGAATGGAAGTGGATTTAAAGTTGCACAGGCGGCAGTAGAAGCGGGAATTGAAGAATGGAAAATAGTTAGTATTGCAGACGTTCAAAAATACGGACCAGGAAGAGATATGACTAAAATGGGAATTCTTTATGTGGGGAAAAATCTCAGTGGTGTCCCTACAGCAAAAGAGAGGAACGCACAGATCCAAGAGAATAAACGACGTAATCAACAATCTGCTATATCTAGCGAAGCTCCTAAAGTTAATAATTTCATGGGTGGTACTATTATAGAGGCTCGTCAGGATTATTATGGAGGTAATTACGGAATGGGTGATAATTAAAAATATATTGGAACGGTATGAATTGTAAATGTTGCATTATAGATACTTCGGAAAAAGATTTTTGTGGGGCTACTATTCAACAGTTTACATTTTTAAATCCTGAAGTTTTGGGGGGCATTTATTCGTTTTTTTATACGTTGCAATAGGGCACGACTTTGCAAAATATTTGTCCCCGCCGTACACCGGAAAAATGGAATAGGCACCAAATTACTGAGTGCTTTTGAAGAATATTTAACAGATATTGGAATTGTTCGACTTTCGGGAAATATCTATTCTGCTGAAATCCACCAAGATTCTTTAGAAGTTTTTTATAAAAAACAGGGATTTATAATTGAGAATGATCCAGAAAGTGAATATCCTCTTATTTTTAAAGATATTTTTAAAAAATAAAGAGTTTCCGAAATACTCTTCCGCTTTTGTGTTGGTTTGGGTACGCTTTCGGGGTTCTTTTTGTATTGGGTATGGCTCTTCAAATTGGTATTGTGGGAATGCCCAATGTGGGAAAATCGACCTTGTTTAATGCTATTACCAAATCATCATTGGCAGTTGCCGAAAATTTTCCATTTTGTACCATCGACCCCAATGTGGGAACGGTAGAAGTTCCTGATACACGGTTAGATGCACTCTCAAAAATTGTGAATCCTCAACGGATTGTTCGTTCGGTTATTGAATTTGTAGATATTGCAGGTTTAGTAAAAGGTGCCAGTGAAGGAGAAGGATTAGGAAATCAATTTCTTTCTCATATTCGTAATTGTGATGCCATTGCCATGGTGATACGGTTTTTTCAAGATTCCAATATTCATCATGTAGACGGAAGTGTAAATCCTAAGCGTGATAAAGAAGTAATAGAAACAGAGCTTATTTTGGCAGATCTCCAAACAATTGAAAAAAATATTGATCGGATTCAGAAGGGTGTGAGGAGCGGAAAAAAAGAAGATATTTTAAAGAAAGATCTGTGTGAAAAGCTCAAACCTTTTTTAGAATCTGGGAATTGTGCCCGAAAACTTCCCATTTCCGACGAGGAATTTTCTGCGTTGCAAGAACTTCATCTTCTCACTCAAAAACCAATGC
>CAIRYL010000115.1 GCA_903882825.1 uncultured Candidatus Peregrinibacteria bacterium
TCCGTTTATTGACACAGAAGAAGTGAGGTTTCTGAAAACTATTATTCCCAGTCGAAAACTCCATAAATCTTTTTCTCCCCTTTTATGACCGTCATTCCTTTTGATACTGAAGAACAGGAAATTCTGACCGCTTTTGAAGCAGATGCTTTAGAGTATGACAATGAAGAAAAATCTCAAACGGTACAAATGGCAAAAGATACGCTTTCCAAAAGGCGTTCTATTACGCTTCGCATCCCTGAGCAAGATCTCTACCGGTTAAAAATAAAATCTATCCAAAAGGGAATACCATACCAAACTCTTATTGTTTCCCTGCTACACGAATATTCAAAACAAAAAAAAGATTTTCCGTACTCATCACTGCATTTGGCGTGACCTCCAATCACACGCTGGTTCCATAGTCCCCTTTGTGGGGCTGCCTTTTGTATTTTTGTGCTTGTGCTTTTAGTGCGTGGAGGAATAAAAAAACATACAGGGTAGAGACGTTCTGGCAGAACGTCTCTCCAAACATTTGGCATTTCCAAAAAATTATAAAACCAAAAAATAAGGATACGCCCCGCTAGAACGTCTCTACAAACAAAACGCTTCTATTTTGTATTTTATGAGAGTTTGTTGTACCAAAGCGTTTCAACAAGGAAATATCGACGGAGCAATAGTATTTTATATTTAAAAATAAGGTATTATAATCAAAGGGAGATATTTTAATGAAATACTTGATATTTATGAACACAGAAATATATCACATTCCAAATTTTGTATTATTTCATCTCTTCGATGTAGAAATTACGCTTATAAAGTTGCTTATTACCCTATTGATTTTGGTCTCCGTTCTTTTTATTGCTGCATGTTGGGGCGCTATTGTTTGGGACCCAAGGAAGAATAATGTAAGAAAAATGACAGCAATGGAGGCATCAAATTTTTTATCCAATGTTGGGAAAAGTAGCCACATTGAAGATCCTCTGTATAAAGCAGTAGAGCTCCCCTACCAAACCGGATATACAGGAGAAATGACAATTGGAAGAACAGATATTCATAAATGGATACAAGAGAAGAGATGGAAATACCTCCTACTCCTGACATGGATAGGGCTCTCTCCTATTTTAATAATGGGAATATTGGCAATTATTATGAATACCAATGAGAATTATGAACTCTCATTTTGGCTTTTATTTTGTATGTTATTGGGTATTTATTTTTATTACTGGCTTTGGAAAGGTGGACTGAAATAGTTTTATAACCTCATTGCTGTATCGTTTCTTGTGCTGATTCAAATCTCCTGAGTTGATGTAGGAAAAGAAAAAATATTCCTCAGGAGAGTCAGTCCAACACAAGATATCGAATTGAAAAATGAATCATGTCCTAACCCATAAATACTATTGTATTGTTTTTTCTTTCTGTATCTTATTTTTTAATAATTTCATGCCATACAGTGCAAATGGTATTTGAATACCAATAATAATAAGAGCATTCAAAAAATCTATCGGAACATTAGTTACAGGAGGACTCAATTGTGGGAAAAAATCAACGAGACTATGGATAAATATCGTTGGCCATATTGATTCAGTGTAGAAAACTATAGTAGAAAAAGCAATGCCAATGAGCGTTGCATATATTACCTGTACGAGGACATCGTATATCTCATCTCCTGTTATCATATTGGCAAAATGCATCACTCCAAAAAGAATAGAAGAAATAAATACTGATTTCCAAATTCCATAAGGCTTTAGTATTCGTAAAAATAATCCTCTCGTAATTGCCTCTTCAGAAAAACCAATAATAAAAACATATATCACTATTATCAAAAATTTCCATATACCTGGGATCTCAATATCTGATACAGATGCGGAGAGAACCGGAAGAAGCAAAAAAGGAATTATAAATTTCCAAGAATTCCAATGAAAAAAACTTGTAAAACGTGTTTCTTTCCACCATTTTAAACGAGTCATTAAAAAAACAGCAACCAATCCAATAAGTGATTTTCCTATAAAATATTGATTAAAAAGGGAAATATCTGGAAACAAAAAATGCGGGAAATATTGAATCACTATCACTATGAATGCAAAAGAAACAACTGTTATAAGAGGTTTTTCATCAATAAATTTTCGTAAAATATTCATTGGATTATTCATAAAATAAAGGATACGAACCCCTTAATCATATAAAATAATAGTAAAATTTCTATAGAAAATTTAAAGGATTTTTTCTGTATTATTTAATGGATTCTACATATTATAATATAGGGATGTTTCGGCAGAATGGAGAGATAACATCGGTCTCTTCTAGAAACACGCTTATTTCGATTTTTATATTAAAAAATTTTCTCTTTTTTATGTCTTTCCGATCTTTTTTCCTCCCTCTCACCATTATTTTGGGAATTTTTCTCCCTTCTTTTCAACAATTTTCGTGGCTTATTTCGCCGTTACTTTCGCTTTTACTCTTTCTCTCGTTCCTCCAGTTTTCCTTTTCTCTTTCTACCTTTCTCAACAAAAAAATATTTTATGTAACAATTCTTAATATTTTTTTTGGAGTGACTGCCGGCATTGTGTTTTCTTATTTCTCTCGCGATATTGGGATTACTGCGTTTCTTATTAGTATTGCCCCCACTGCGTATGCCTCGCCAGTTGCCATTGCCATGCTCGGCGGAAATATTGCATTTGCTACAGCATCACTCTTAATTTCCACTATATCGACTACTATACTCCTTCCCTTCCTTCTTTTGTTTTTATTTGGAACAGATGGAATTTCTCTTATAGATATGGGCATAAGCATGTCAAAGGTCATTCTTATACCTTTGTTTTTTGCCCAATCAATACGATTTTTTTTTCCACATATTGTTCAACGGTATAAAAAAATTTCTAAAGCAGGGTTTTGGATTTGGGGAGTAGCGGTATTTTTGGCAGTGGCAAAAGGTTCTCAATTTTTATTAACACTTCCGAAATCAGAAGTGTTAGAGGCGTTACTGATCCCCTCTGGGCTTGCATTTTTTCTTTGTTTTTTACACTTCTTTGTTGGAAGAAAAGTTGGAGGATCTCAATATTCTTTAGAGATGAGCCAAGCTTTAGGACAAAAAAATACACTTTTGGTAATATGGATTGCGCTACAATATTACTCTCCCCTTATTGCACTCGGTCCTATTTCGTATGTTGTTGCCCACAACCTTTATAATTCCTATCAATTTGCACAATATAACCATACGTCTCAAAAAAACACTTAATTTCAATCTTGCATTCAAGCTGAGTAAGAAATATTCTATTTTTTAAAAAAACCACAAAAAAACTGAAAGAAAATTTTTGTGGTTTGCGTATTAGTTTTTGAAATGTATACATATACTATCATTTCTTTTTTATCCTTTTACCCTTTTTTTATGAAGAGCACTCTTGCTTTTTCGTTTGGGACTCTTGCTTTAGGACTTTTTTTACTGGGAGGAAATCCCATTTTTGCAGAAGAATTAGAATCTTCTCATCATGTAATGCCACAGAAATCGCATGAAGAAATGAAGAATGTTACCAAAACTGTAGAAAACATTGAAA
>CAIRYL010000116.1 GCA_903882825.1 uncultured Candidatus Peregrinibacteria bacterium
CGAATTTCTTCAAGATTTTTTTCTATCTCTTCCTCCTGCTTATCTAAAATAGCAGTTTCTAACTGAGAAAGAGTGATATTTAAATCAGAATACACAGCATATTTTAACTCGTATGTTCGTGTCTCTCGTTCAGAATCTTTCGCAATATATGCACTCACACCCGTTGCTACCAGCCCAGAAGTAAGCACCGAAACCAAAAAAGATTTCCAAAATCCGAAATCAGAAACCCATGATGGGAAATTCATACAGACAATAAAAATATTACTTTTTTAAAAACTATGAAATACGTGTTTCCCCCAGTGATGCACCTTGCGGAACCATTGGGAATACATTTTCCTCCATCGCAATTTTAAATTCAATAAGGGTTGGTCCGTCAATCGCCCGTGATTTTTGAATGGCTTCTCTTGCCTCTTTTCTATTCGTTGCCCGAAATGAAGGAATTCCATACGCTTCCCCAAGTTTTACAAAATCTGGATTTTGCATATTTACAAATGAATAGGTTTTATCTTGAAATAATTCTTGCCATTGGCGCACCATTCCTAAAAAATTATTATTAAAAATTCCTATTTTCAGAGGTATTTTTTCTTGCACAATCGTCATGAGTTCTTGGGAATTCATCTGAAATCCACCATCACCAGAAATACTCCATACTTCTCTGGTAGGACACGCAACACAAGCACCCATCCCCGCGGGGAGTGAAAAACCCATACTTCCCAATCCTCCAGAATAGAGATGAGAATATGGTTTGGTATATGGGAACCCTTGTGCAATCCACATTTGATGCTGTCCCACATCGGGAATCATAATAACATCGCCTTTCGTTTCATCTGCCAATACTTCTATCACATCCCAGGCTCGTAGTGCATTTTTACACCGTTCGGTATGGCACGCATGGACATTTGGAATAGCAAATTCTACCTTCCATTGTTCTATTTGTGATCTCCATGCCGAATGTTGCAAAGGAGGTAAAACTTTTAAAAGCGCATGTAACGAGTGTTTAATATCTCCTACTACTGGAATTCCAGTAGGAACATTTTTTCCAATTTCAGCAGGATCAATATCAAAATGAATAATTTTTGCCTGCCGAGAAAAATCTTTCAAACGTCCTGTAATCCGATCATCAAATCGGGATCCAATAGAAATAATAAGATCGGCATTGTGAACTGCATTATTGGCATATACTTGACCATGCATTCCCAAAAGCCCTAAATCTAAAGGATGTTGGCTTGGGACCGTAGAAAGCCCGAGCAAGGTTTGCACACATGGGATATCTGCTTTTTCTAAAAAAGAAATCACTTCTCTTGATGCCCGAGAAATAAGTGCTCCATGTCCCACAATAGCAATTGGGCGTTTTGATTGTGCAATAGCATCCATTGCTTTTTTAATTTGAAGCGTATGAGGAATAATAGTGGGCTTGTATCCGGGAATATTCATTTCATCATCAAATCCCTCAAATTCCATTTTCTCTAAAAAAACATTTTTCGTGATATCAATATGAACCGGTCCTGGGCGTCCACTTTTGGCGATATAAAATGCTTCTTGTAAAGCTTTTGCCAAATCCCCCACTTTTGTAATTTCGTATGAATGCTTTACAATAGGCATTATAATTCCCAGTGCATCGGTTTCCTGAAAAGCATCAGTCCCAATAAGATGAGAAAATACTTGTCCAGTAATGGCGACCATCGGAACAGAATCCATCATAGCATCAGCAATACCCGTTACTAAATTGGTAGCACCCGGTCCAGAAGTTGCCAAACATACACCTACTTTCCCACTCGCACGCGCGTACCCATTTGCTGCAAAAGCAGCCCCTTGTTCGTGTCGAACAAGAATATGACGCAATGTTGGATATTTTAAAAGCGTATCATACAGGGGGATAACCGATCCTCCTGGATAGCCAAATATATCCTCTACTCCGTTATGAATAAGCCCTTCCAATAAAATTTCTCCGCCTTTTTTAATCATGGATAAAAAAAAATCTGTCACTATTCTACGATATGTTCTAAAAGAGTGCAAAAATGTAGTAAAAAAAATAAAAAATTACACCTTCAATATTTCATTCCCCTTGCCCATGGGCTTTAAAAAATGAGAAAGAAAAATATATTGGAGTATTTTTTTATATATTTTTGTAAAAAATAAATGGTGCCGCGGGAGAGACTCGAACTCTCAAGGATTTCTCCATCGGCTTCTAAGACCGACGTGTATACCAATTCCACCACCACGGCATATTTTTCTAATCCAGAGTACCCAATTTTTTTTTGCTGTGCAATAATACGATTGTATTTTCTTTTGTGTGTTATGATTCGACTTTTGTACGAAAACATTTTTAAAATTGCGGATACCGACGGATGCACTCCTGCAGAAATGGCAGATCAATACCCAAAAATTCCTCAATTTTTAGAGAATATTCATGCACAAAACCAAGGATTTTATAGTGATGAAGTTTTAAAAAATACAAAACAACAAGAAGAAATAATGACATTCGCAAAAAATGCCAGAGAAAAATTTACACATATCGTTCTCATTGGAATTGGGGGATCGGCATTGGGACCATTTGTGTTACAGGATATTTTTGAATCGGAACATACGCCTCAAATGCGTATTATAGATAATTTGGATCCATACGTGATATCCAGAATGTTTGAAAATCTTCCTCTTTCTACCACACTTTTTTTGGTCATTACGAAATCTGGAGGAACCACCGAAACCATTGCTCCGTATTTTTTGGTACTACAAGAATTACGAGCAAACGGTCTTGATCCGAAACATCATATCGTGGCTATAACAGACCAAAATTCTGGATTTTTGCGATCAGAAGTGTGTAAATATGGCTACGCCTCATTTCCCATCCCAGAAAATGTAGGAGGACGGTTTTCCGTTCTTACTCCCGTAGGACTCGTTCCAGGAGCACTCCTCGGAATGGATATTTCTTCACTCCTGCAAGGAGCCGAAGAAATGAGAAGCTTATTTTTTTCGGAAGATGGAAAACAAAATATTCCTTTCCAAATCGCGACACTGCAATATTTACTTTTTCAAAAAAGAAAAACACAACAAGTTTTATATTCGTACGCACAACCACTGTTGAGATGTGGAGATTGGATTCGTCAACTCACAGCAGAATCTACCGGTAAAAAATGGAATAACCACGGAGAAAAGATATATACCGGAATAACTCCTATTGTAGCGTCAGGAGTAACGGACCATCATTCTCAAAATCAACTCTATATGGAAGGACCAAACGATAAATTCATCTTCTTTTTAACACTTTTACAAACAAAACAAACTCCCATTCTTACCATTCCTGAAAAAGATACAAGAATAGATTTTTTACAGGGGAAAAGTATTGCTGAGATTTTTAAAAGTGAACAAAAAGCCTGTGCAGATGCTCTTTCTGAAAATAACAGACCACATATTACTCTGGAATTTCCAAATCTTTCTGAAAAAACA
>CAIRYL010000117.1 GCA_903882825.1 uncultured Candidatus Peregrinibacteria bacterium
GCACTCGAAAGATCAGACTCTGCCAGTGCTCTTAAAATTTTAGACGCAATTCAAGAGGATGGACGATCACTGGAAGAACTTTCCAAACAATTTTTAAGTTTTTTACGAACAATTTTTCATCGGTTTTTAGATGAAAAATCTCCTCAATTACCATGGATATTAGACGTAATTGATATTTTTACAGAAGCAAATTGGGCGCTCAAATCATCAGAAATTCCACCACTTCCTTTAGAAATTGCCATTGCAAAAACCATTTTACTTTCTGGTGTCGCTTCTTCCGCTGTTATTTTTCATTCTCCTGAACCAAGCACTTTGGTAAAAAATAGTACTCCAAAAGAAGTGGAAAAAAACGTTGTTCATCCGATCTCAAAAACAATTTCAGAAAATCATTTTCCACCTCAAAAAGACTCTGAAAATAGTATTCCGGAACAAAAACCGATAGTAAAAAATACAATTCCCAGGAGTGATATACAAGAAAATTGGGAAAAAATTTGTACGCAAATGCCACGATCCCTTCAAAGTATCCTTTTACAATCACGACGGATTCCAAATTCTCAAGATGATGAACTGATCATTATTATTGAATCGGAGAGTTTTCGGGAAAGTGTTTTAAAAAAACAAAAACAGCTAGAAGAGGTGTGTGCAGAAGTATTAGAAAGAAAAATTCGTATCAATATACAAGCGGAAGAAAGTGTTACACCAGAAGAATTTCAAACACTTTTACAAAAAATAGCATAATATTTTATTTTCTATGATTCACCGATCTTCTGCACCTGATCCAGAATTAGAAAAAATTTACGTTCAGCACTCACCGCGGATAAAACCATCGCTGGTGGGCGAAGCCTTTCATACTCCAATTATTCCGCCTTCTCATTATCAAAAAGCACTTGATTTACATGGATATACCAAATTAGAAGCATTGCAAAAGGTAGAATGGCTTTTAAATTATGCACGCCAAAAAAAACTTCAACGAATACGAATTATTACCGGAAAAGGTCTTTCTTCCCCTTTTGGTCCGGTACTTTTTCCAGCCGTAAAAACGGCACTTTTACAAGAAAAAGAACGCCGGAAAATTACTCATTTTACTGCAGAAGAAGGTGTATTTGAGGTATTTTTATAAAAATCATTTTTTTGTTTTTTCAAAAAAGAACGTGTACATTTTGAGAGATAAAAAATCACACTTTTGCAAAGAACGTGTATTTTTAAAATCAGTAAACTAAACATGAATTCCTCTAAAAATCTTCTTTTCCATTTATGAAAATTCGTATTCATCGCCTTCCTCTGGCACAAGACCTTCCCCTTCCCGCATACCAAACAGATGGATCTGTGGCTTTTGATTTTTTTGCATCTGAGGAAACGCACATTAACGCCGGAGAAATTGCTCTTATCCGCACAGGATTGATAATAGAAACCCCTTCCGGATATGCCCTGATAATTGCTTCTCGGTCATCATCTCCTTTAAAAAAAGGAATTACTCCGCCACACGGAATAGGCGTTATTGACCATGACTATTGCGGACCAGAAGATGAAATAAAGATACAAGTCCGAAATTTTACCAAAACCCCCATTGTAATTGCTCGAGGAGAACGGATCGCTCAAGGATTTTTTTTAGAAATTGAAAAAGCAGAGTGGGTGGAATTTATACCAGAAAGAAAAAGTAGAGGAGGATTTGGAAGCACTGGAAATATATAACGTTTTAGTTGTACCGGATGTTTTGCGGAGCATAACAGAGCAAAACGAGAGCGAGCCGAACGGAGCTAATGTTGAATGAGAGCACAACGTGCTTTGTTATTTTTGAAAATTTTTCCAAAAAACCACCCTGTTTTTGTCCATTAACCCTAAATTTATTTTTTTGTTTTAAAAAATGAAAAAGTGGGAAAAAAGGTGTGAATTCCATTTTTCAAAACTCCTTATTGAAGAATACATTAACTACTCACGGCCCGATCAAAGTCTATACAATAAACCCTGGGGGGAGCATCCCAGTCTATTTCGCCTTCCGGTGTACGATTATGGAGAACACAAAAATTACCATTATTATATATGTGTCCATGATCTATGCCCATAGTTTCGAGTGTTTTTATTATAGCCTGTACCTGTTGTTTTACATTCTCATGATGCTTGCTATTAGAATACATTTCTAAATAATTTTCCACACTTACTCCTAATACGCCAGCATATACTCTCGTATTTTCGCCATCTTGGCATACACTCGCTCTTAATATTGGTTCTATTGGCACATAATCAAACTCTGCTTTTGTCCAGACTTCTACAGCGCTATATGCCTTCAGCCAACTAATAAATGCGTGATTAGGAATTATTCGGATTATAACATTATTTATAAAGGTTCCACCTAAAAGCACTGTTCTTGTTCCATCTTTTATGAATTCTTTTTTGAAAAATGGTTCTTCCATATCTTCTATTCCTTTGTATAAAATGGGGTTTCTGTTTTCTGAATTTTTTAAATAATTTCTTTCTGTTATTCTTTCCGTTGTTTCTAATGTTTCCAATATTTCCACAACTTGACTTTTAATTTCTTCTTGGATTTCTGGTGGCAGATATATAAGGTTTCTCATAAGCCCAGGTGCCGCTTCTTTCGGAGCTTTTTCAAGCGCTAAACGAGCGATTTCTTCTCGGATTCCTCTAGGAAAATCTTTAAGATTATTCATAATTTCGGGTGCCGCTTCTTTCGGAGCTTTTTCAAGTAATAAACAAGCGATTTTTAATTGGATTTCTCCAGGCATAATTCTACGATTCGTCATACGACTATGTGTTTCTTGCGGATCTTCTCCAACCAGTAAAAAAGCGATGTCTAATTGGACCCCTTCAGGCACATCTCTAAGATTATCTATAAATTCATGCAATGCTTTTTGCGGATCTTTTTCAACCAGTAAACGAACGATATCCAATCCAATTTCTTTATTCAGATATATAAGATTCGACATAATTTCAGGTGCCGCTTCTTTCGGAGCTTTTTCAAGTGCTAAACGAGCGATTTCTAATTGGAATCCTTCAGGCAGATGTTTAAGATTCCTCATGAGCCCAGGTGCCGCTTCTTTCGGAGCTTTTTCAAGCGCTAAACGAGCGATTTCTTCTCGGATTCCTTCAGGCAGATCTCTAATACAACACATGAGCCTAGGTGCCACTTCTTTCGGAGCTTTTTCAAGTGCTAAACGAGCGAATTTTTCTCGGATTCCTTCAGGCAGATCTCTAATACAAAACATGAGCCCAGGTGCCACTTTTTTCGGAGCTTTTTCAAGGAGAGATTCAATATTGCTTATCCAAGTATCATCCTTATTTTCTGCCTGAAGTAAATTATTTATTTCTGATATAATTTTAGCTCTTGTGTTTTCAAGCTGAAGTGCGACAGTGTATTTTTTATGTAACGCTTCGGCTATTAATACTACCCGCTCGTCAGTCAATTTTGGCTTGTTTGGTAATTGAAACATTGACGAATTTTTTATTACCTTTGGTACAATTGCAGAACTGTTTTGTTCAGTAGTGTGCATATCCAAATGATATATAAAATATAATTTCTCCTAACGTTCAAGGATATGAGAATTTTTGGAAAATCTTTTAAAATGATCATTTGTTTTTTCTATTTTAATTTTTAGAAGAGAAAAATATCTCATGTATTCTTTTATGGACGAAGCCATTCTGGAAGGGCTTGAGGATTGGAGGATTCTTCTATAACTGCCTCAGACGAGGGAGTTGGAAATAGAGCAGATGGAGGTGATGGAATATTTTCAACATTTCCCATTTTTGGTGGTATTTTCGTATTACTCTCTTTTCCATTATTTTCTTCTGGTATAGAAGGAATTCCCTCTCGTATTTCGGCTTGTATATTTGGTATTTCGGAATGAATATCTTCCGGAAGAATATGGTCTTCAGTTTCTGGAATGTCTTTCTTCAGTAGCCATTCAGAAGAATCTGCTTCACTGTTATTCTGAGCTAGTTTAAGGAATTTTTTATAGGCTTCCTTTGCTTCTGCAGGATGGCCGCCTTTATCACATGCGGTTGCTTTAGTGAAATA
>CAIRYL010000118.1 GCA_903882825.1 uncultured Candidatus Peregrinibacteria bacterium
AAATATTCATTTTATAAAAGAGAATCAAAAAATTATTTTTAGAAGAAAATAAGAAAAAAACATTGCATAACGTT
The DNA here is from genome assembly GCA_903882825.1 of uncultured Candidatus Peregrinibacteria bacterium. GTDB lineage: Bacteria > Patescibacteriota > Gracilibacteria > CAIRYL01 > CAIRYL01 > CAIRYL01. The sequence continues at coordinate 75 of CAIRYL010000118.1, forward strand.
TTAAAATTTGAATACACTCCACGTCGTCCTAAAAAGTATCCCTTTTTTTGTGCTCATGTTTGTCTTTCAGATTCTTTCTCGTCTATTTTTTGGTCCTCGCGTAACCGAATCTCCCAGTATTTTTGAAAATTCAGAAAAAGAGAATTTCGAAAAAATAGGAAATGACCTCCAAGAAACACTTCAAAAACTGTGTGGGGGAAAATCTCTTCGTATTCGTGCGGTAGATGCAGGAAGCACGAATGCAGAAGAAATAGAGCTTACAGCTCTGAATAATGCCTATTATGATATTGAACGATTTGGACTTTCGTTTGTAGCTTCACCAAAGCATGCAGATATGCTTTTTGTAACGGGTGCTGTTACCAGAAATTTAGAATATGCACTAAAAATGACATACGATGCGATGCCTCAGCCAGCATTAGTAGTAGCAATTGGAGACGGAGCGTGTACCGGTGGAATTTGGAAAGGATCGTATGCTATTGCAGGGGCAGTAGAAGATATCATTCCGGTGGATTATAAAATTCCAGGAGATCCACCTTCTCCTACTCAAATTTTAAAAGGAATTTTGCATCTCCTTCGTTCTCAATCTCAAATATAAATTATGGATACTTCTTTTTTTGTTATTTTTACGCTGTCTTTTTCCCTTTTGGGAACTCTTCTGCTCGCAGGAGGATCAATTCTTTTTCGATGTCCTGCTTGGACACGATGGACTCAAATTTTTTTAAGTGTCACCGCACTGCTTGCCTCTCTTTCTGCAGGAATTTTTCTCATAAGTGATCTTTCTGTGGTTTCTGGATATATTTTGGGGATTTCGTTTCAAATAGACACTCTTTCTGCTATATTTTTGTTTATTATTGGGATTTGTTCTTTTTTAGCACATATTTATTCTCTTTCGTATCTTCGAGAGAACCATCATTATAATGTTCCTGTCCTTTTATTTTTTACGGCACTTTTTATTTTTGGAATGGAAATGGTCGTCATAATGACCTCTCCCATTTCATTTTTATTTGCATGGGAAATAATGTCCATTTCTTCATTTTTCCTTATTTTAGCAGATAGAGAAAAAGCTTCAGTACAGGCTGCTCTTTTGTATATTACCATGACGCAAATGAGTGCCATGGCTATTATGGCTGGGTTTTTTACTTCTGGGCTTTCGGTATTTCATGATTTTTCAACTGTTATTTCAGCCACTTCACTCCTTCTCTCTTTTTCATTCTTTTTCTTTGGTTTTGGTTTAAAAGCGGGATTGGTTCCTTTGCATATTTGGCTTCCTGCAGCTCATCCTCAGGCACCAAGTCATATTTCGGCACTTCTTTCTGGCGTAATGCTGAAAATGGCGGTGTATGCTTTTCTTCGTTTTCTGTTTCTTTTACAACCAGATCTTCCTGAATATTTTGGCGCGATTGTTTTATTTATTGGTCTTTTATCTGCTCTTTTTGGAGTTTTATTTGCGTCTATAGAAAAAGATTTTAAAAAACTTTTAGCATTTAGTTCTACTGAAAATTTAGGAATTATTTTTGCCATGATTGGTGCCGGTATTCTTACCACAAAAACACTGGGTTTTGGACTTCAAAATCCATTTTTTGCACTTGCGGTTTTCCAATCAGTAGTGCACGCAATAATGAAATCAGGACTCTTCTTGGTAGCAGGAGTAGTAGTAGAAATGGCACATTCTCGGAGTTTAGAAGTGATGGGGGGCATTGCAAAAAAGTTCCCACTTTTTGCAGGTTGGTTTTTATTACTCACTTTGTCGGCGTCTGCACTTCCTCCATTTGGTGCGTTTTTTGGAGAGTGGATTTTTATTCAAAATATTTTAAGTGTTTTAGGAGATTTATCTCCTCTTTCTCAGGTATTATTCTTTTTTACTATTCCTACTATTGCCATTGTAGGTGGATTAGCTTTGTATACTATGGCAAAACTTTTTGGAATCAGCATGTTAGGTGTTGCACGAACAAATTTTTTAGAAACTGCGAAATGTCCAGATTCTTTTTTAGGAGTGCCTATCAGCATATTCGCAATTATGTCTCTTTTTCTTGGTATTTTTGCTTCTCAATTTTTATCATTTTTTCAATTACCAGCAGGAAGTACAAATGCCACCTTTGCGCTTCAAAAATTTATAGGAGGGCATTCTTCGCTCACCCTTTTGTTCATTTTTATACTTTTAGGGGTGGTTCTTTTGGTTCTTTTATTGGTAAGGCGTACTTTTGGAAATGTAACAGAGCGTGTTTCTGATACATGGAACTGTGGTCATCCCTATCAACCACAAATGCAATTTACTGCAACTGCACTTTCAGCACCTCTTCGTTTTTTCTTTCGTCCTCTTTTATGGGTGAAAAAAACACTCGTTAAAATACATCTTTTAGAGAACAATCCATGGATTGTGAGATATTCTTGTTTTATTACAGAATGTTCTTTGTGGGATATTTGTTTTTATCAACCCGTTCGTAAGTTTTTCTTTTGGTTTTCAGCGCAAGTGGCACGTATTCAAAATGGGGTGGTTCAATTTTACTTAAGTCTTATTTTTATAACGCTTATTTTGGCTCTCATTATTGCTTTATGATGATTTTTCTTACGCTTTTTCAGGTTTTTTTCGTATTGTTGATTTCTCCACTTTCTTTGGGGTTGGTGCGAAAATTTAAGGCTTTTTTACAAGGACGAGTAGGTGCACCGGTGTGGCTTCCTTACATTTCTTTCGCCACGATGATGAAAAAACAAATGACGATTTCTCCCGTCACTTCATTTGTGTTTCGGCTTGCTCCATTTATGGTTTTAGGAACAACCATTTTGCTCACATTTATACTTCCACTTTTAATAGGAAATTTGGTGTTTTCTTCACTTGGAAATTTTATGATTGTTGCCGGAATTTTGGCAATGGGTGCTCTTTTTTTAGTATTAGGGGCATTGGATGCGGGAGGATCTTTTGGTGGTATTGGTGCGACTCGAGAACTGACGGTGACCGCGCTCAGTGAAGTCGTGATTATTACTGTTTTTGCTGGTTTTGCGTTTGCAAGTGGGAACGCTCAAATTTCAGAAATGCTTACCGTGGGCGGTGTGCAAATTTTTACACATCCTTTTTTAATTCTGAGTCTTATAGCGTTATTATTGGTTTCATTAGCAGAAAATGCACGATATCCAGTAGATAATCCTGCTACTCATTTGGAGCTCACCATGGTTCATGAGGCAAATATACTGGAATATTCTGGTCCATATTTAGCGATGCTTGAATACGCTTCTACTATAAAACTGACAATATTCACGCTTCTTATTTCTAATTTTTTATACCCGGTTGTCCTCTCCAGTTTCTCATTTTTTGGTGTATTAGAAGTACTTTTTCTGACCCTTTTAAAAATAGGAGTGGTGATGTTTTTATTAGCACTTTTAGAGTCTTTAGTAGCAAAAATGCGTTTTTATAGACTTCAAGAATATTTTTCAATGGCATTTTTTATTGCTCTGTTGGGCTTTATTCTTACTATTCTTTTTTAGGTATTGTTTTTATGAATTTAGAGTTTTTTCATCTTTTGGCTGGGGGGGGGATATTTTTTACCACTATTCTTGCTATTACTACGCTGAGATATCCTTCTCTTATTGCTTGGTATCGTCTTTCGGCTATTTTTTTAGCTTTTTTTACATTAAGCGTTGGAATCGCAAGAGATTTAGAATCCTTTTATGTGGCATCGGGAGTTATTTTTCTCTTAAAAGGATTGGTGATTCCTTCTATACTTTCTTCTGTTGCCTTAAAAGCTGGAATTGCCTCTCGTCTTCAATTTTTCCTTCGCCCTGCTTCTCATTATTTTGTAATAACGCTTGCACTTGGAGGACTTTTTTGGCTTTTTCATGAAGTCCCATTTTTTGGGACCTTTGAAAATGG